>JAAYCV010000129.1 GCA_012729605.1 Ramlibacter sp.
AAGGGGTAATGGGGCCGCTAAAGCGGCTCTTCGCCCCCTCTTGAGCGGAGCAAAGCAGTCGAAATGGCGGGATTTTCAGCGGGAACGATGGCAAGTGACGCGTTGAGGGAGGTTATGCAATGGTCTTTGATTGAAAAATTCGTGAAATATTGCTGGATTTTGGGGATACATCGCGTAACGCATTTGATGTGTAATGGTCTGCATGTTAATCAGGATTGGCTGGCAGGGTTTTCCCGTGTGTCAATACGCACTTCGAAGAAGTCTTTGATAAGCCGACTATCTCCTGACTGACGTCCTACAATATGTTGCTGCCCATCTGTGCGTGGGGCGGCACGACAGGAGAAGGTCATGAAGCAGGCAAATCGAGTGAAGTCTTGGGCCCCGGTGCTGGGCGTGTTGGCCAGCGCTGTACTGGCGGGCTGCGTGGCAACCGGCGGTGACCGGTTCCCCAAGCCGCTGGCCGAGGGCAAGGTGGATACCCCGGTGGCGCAGGAGATCGCCAGCGCAGTGTTCATTCGCGAGCCGGGAGCTGTGCAGGCCCAGGCGGTCAACATCTTCGTCAACGGCGAGTACATGACCTCGCTGCAGGACGGCGCCTTCAAGCAGCAGAAGGTCTGCGTAGGCGGCAACCAGCTGGTGGCGCACCCGAGCGATGTGGGCACGCGCTACCTGGAGAAGGAGCGTGCCGGCCAGGCCTTTAGCGTGCCGGCTGGTGAGGTCGCCTATTTCCGCGTGGCGGCTGATGCCAGCGGCAAGCCGGTGCTGCAGCAGCTGGATGCCGAAACCGGCCAGCAGCTGGCCAGCGCCCAGAAAGAGCAGATGCACGCGCTGTCGCGCGTGGAGCCACGCTGCGTGGTGCCGCTGAAGACCTACACGCTGGAGACTTCGGCGCTGTTCCCGTTTGACCGCCACGACTACGGCAGCATGCTGGAGCAGGGCAAGCAGGATATTGCCCGCGTGGCACGTGATATTGCCGCCAGCAACGCCAAGGTGGACCGCATCGAGATCGTTGGTCATACCGATCCA
This sequence comes from Ramlibacter sp., assembly GCA_012729605.1. Classification (GTDB taxonomy): domain Bacteria; phylum Pseudomonadota; class Gammaproteobacteria; order Burkholderiales; family Burkholderiaceae_C; genus Brachymonas; species Brachymonas wangyanguii. The sequence goes on from JAAYCV010000129.1 coordinate 1,027, forward strand.
GAAGGTTCGGATGCCTACAACCAGCGCCTGTCCGAGCAGCGCGCAGCTACCGTGCGCCAGGCGATGCAGCAGCACCAGCTGCCCACGCGTGACCTGAAGGCCGAAGGCCGTGGCGAGAGCCAGCTGGTGGTGACGGATTGCCGTGCACGTTTTGGCAACGACAAGGCCAAGCGCACCCAGTGTGACCAGCCGAACCGCCGCGTCGAGATCGTGCTGTATGGCACGACTGCCGGCAAGCTGCCGGGCCAGTAAGCCAGCCCGAACCTACCTACTCCTACCCCCTTATTCATTATTCCTTAGCAGTTAGTCGGCGCTCTTCCCCAGACAGATTGGGGCGCGCCGACCAGGGAGACCGCCATGAGCCTCAAGAACATTACCCTTCGTATCCTCGGCCAATCTGAAACGCCGGAACAAGAACTGCAGATCGCCGGTGGCGAAGGCGGTATCGGCGCCAAGGGGCAGCCGGTACGTGTCCAGGCCGTGGCCGATGTGAAGTACCACCTGACCGATGACGGTACTGGCTTTGCGCCGGAGAACGTGGCGACCAAGCGCGTGGGCAGTGACCTGCACGTGGCGTTCGAGGGTGCCAGCGTGGATCAGCCGGACCTGATCATCGAGGGCTACTACAAGGACAACGGCGAGCAGGGCTACCGTGAGGGCAGCGACAACTTGCTGGTGGGTACGCACGAGAACGGCAATGTGTACCCGTTCATCCCGGAGACGGCGCAGGGCAGCGATGCGGTGAGCATGCTGCTGGAGGGGCAGCAGGCGGGTCAGGTGCTGGGTATCAGCGAAGCGCCGGTGCCGCTGTGGTGGTTGCCGCTGCTGGCGGCACCGCTGCTGGGCGGTGGTGGTGGCAGCACGCCGCCGCCGGACCACAAGCCGGAGATCACCAAGCTCAGCGAGGGTGGTCAGTTGATCGTTTCTGAAAAGGCGCTGGTGGATGGCTCAGCTCCGGGCGCTACTAGCGTACAGGATGCAGGTACGGCTGACTTTACGTCCAAAGACGGTGTGGGTTCGGTGAAGCTGGGTGGTGTCGTATTGGGGAGCAATGCCGCAGCACCTGTGACCGTGCTGGATGATGCCACGGGCACGCTGAAGGCGTACTACACCTACGACCTGGCGATCAAGGCGGGCGTGGTGTACTACAGCTACGAGTTGAAGGACAACGTGGCGCATGCAGCAGGTGCGAGCGCGAATAGCCTGAATCTGCCGAAGCTGGATCTGGTGGTGACAGACAAGGACGGCCAGACGGCCAGTGGCAGCGTGACGATCACGATCGTGGACGATGTGCCCAGCGCGGTGGTGGATAGCAACACGGTGCCTAGCGGCAGCTATGCCTTGATCGCGGGTGACGTGATGAGCAACGACACCGAAGGCGCAGACGGTGCGCAAGTGGTGGGCGTGCAGGCAGGTGCGGGTGATGTGCAGGCCGCAGGCGCGGTGGTGCGCG
>JAAYCV010000018.1 GCA_012729605.1 Ramlibacter sp.
CCGCGCGGATGTGCAGCGAGGTGGGGTGTACCGCGTCAAACCAGCCAGACCCGTGTGGGGCGGGGTAACGCTTGAAAACCGAGTCGAGTTCTATCATCTGTCTGTGCCGCGGGTAGCGGCCTCCCTGTCAAGGAGGACGATTCTAGCAAATCAATGGCTTTATATGCCATTTAAATCATATAAAGATATTGTTTGAATATGAATTTGGAATATAAGGGATTTCCCCTGTGCGTTGCGCGGACGCTGGCATGTCCTGTTACCACTTGGCAGCCGCAAGCCGGAACTTTGCGCCTGCTGGCCACATCCATCAGGGAGCCATTCCGGCTTTCCGGGCCGCCTGCTGCAGGCCGACGCCCGTGATCCCAACCAGGAGATTCCCATGTCGATTGCAAGCCGTTTCGTTCCCCTGGCCGTGCTGGCCACCACCCTGCTGGCGACCACCGGCGTTGCCCATGCCGATGACCGCATCTGTCGCGGCACCATCAGCAACCAGACCATTGACGGCGATATCAAGGTGCCGCGCGGTGCCAGCTGCGTGGTGTCCAACAGCCGCATCGACGGCAACATCCAGTCCCAGGGTGCGGCCTCGGTGACGGTGCGCAACAGCACGATCGACGGCAATATCCAGCTCGACAAGGGCCGCCGCATCAGCCTGCGCGGCAATCGGGTCGATGGCGACATCCAGCTGATGGGCAACCGTGGCAGCATCGCGGTGCAGGGCAACCGCGTGGATGGCAACCTGCAGTGCAAGGGCAACAGCCAGCGCCCGACCGGTGGCAACAACCGTGTTGACGGCAACAAGGAAGACCAGTGCGCGCGCCTGTAAGTCGGTAGCGCTGATCGTCTCCCAGGGCTCCCTGCTCCGGCGGGAGCCCTTGTCATGTGGGGTCAGGCAATATCTGTCATGATGCCCCCTGATTCCCGTTAGATCCCAGGAGATTTTCATGCCCCAGTTGTTCGATGCCTACACGCTGTCTGGCCTGCCGCTGCGCAACCGTATCGTCATGGCCCCGATGACCCGTGCGCGCAACCCGGATGCCGTGCCGAATGACCTGACCGCGCTCTATTACCGCCAGCGCGCCAGTGCCGGCCTGATCGTGAGCGAAGGCGTGCCGGTATCGGAAATGGCCAATGGCAACCTGTACGTGCCGGGCCTGTACACGCCCGAACAGCAGGAGGGCTGGAGCCATGTCACGCAAGCCGTGCATGAGGAGGGCGGCGCCATCTTCGCCCAGCTCTGGCATGTGGGCCGCGCCTCGCACCAGAACCTGCTGCACGGCCGCAAGCCGCACAGCTCCACCGCCCGCACGGCCGACACCAAGGTGTTTGCCTATGACCTGAATGGCAAGCCCGGTTTTGTGCAGGCCACCGAGCCGCATGCGATGACGACCGACGAGGTGCGCGAGACCGCCTTCGATTTCGGCAAGGCCGCTGGCCGCGCTATCCGCGCCGGTTTTGACGGCGTGGAAATCCACGGCGCCAACGGCTATCTGCTGGAGCAGTTCATGAACCCGCTGGTGAATGACCGCACCGACCAGTACGGCGCCCAGACCATGGACGATCGCCTGCGCTTCGTGCTGGAAGTGGTGGACAACGTGGTGGCTGCCACGGCACCGGGCAAGGTCGGCGTGCGCCTGTCACCCTGGGGCCGCTTCAATGACATGCCCGATTACGCCCAGCTCGAGGAGACTTACCTGCAGCTGATCCGCAAGCTGGACGAGCGCGAGCTGGCCTATGTGCACCTGATGGACCAAAGCAATGGCCAGGGCCGTCCCGATGCCGAGGGCCAGAACGAAGCCTTTCTGCGCAAGGTGCGCGAGGCCTTCCCGCGCGGCGCCATCATCGTGGCTGGTGCCATGACGCTGGAGGTGGGCAACCATTTGTTGCAGCAGGGGCTGGTCGATTTGGTAGGCTTTGGTCAGCCCTTCATCCCCAACCCGGATCTGGTGCAGCGCCTGCAGCATGGCTGGCCGCTGGAGCAGCCGGATCGCCGCACCTATTACGGTGGCGGCCGCGAAGGCTATACCGATTACCCCAATTACCAGGGCTGACCCCGTGGCGGCTCCGGTAGTGTCCTGACGGAGATCGCCCATGCCACATCATCTGACTCCCTGGCGTTCCGCCGCACTGGCGGCGGCGCTGCTGGCTAGCAGCCCGCAGTTGCTGGCGCAAGCGGCTACTGGCCAGACCATTGCCAGTGGCCTGGAACGTCCCTGGGCGGTAGCCTTTCTGCCTGGTGGCCGATTCCTGGTGACGGAAAAACCCGGCCGGCTGCGCGTGATCGAGCCCGATGGCCGCATCGGAGCGCCAGTGACCGGCGTGCCGCGCGTGGTCGATGCCGGCCAGGGCGGCCTGCTGGACGTCATCACCGACAGCGGCTTTGCCAGCAACCGCACGCTGTACTTCTGCTTTTCCGAAGCCGGTGACAATGGTGGCAACAGCACCGCGCTGGCGCGTGCACGCCTGTCGGCCGACAACCGCAGCCTGCAGGACGTGAAGGTGATCTTCAGTCAAAAGCCCAAGGTGCGCAGCAGCCTGCATTTCGGCTGCCGCATTGTCGAGCGCACGGTGGCTGGCAAGCCCGACGGCACGCTGTTCCTGACGCTGGGTGATCGCTACAGCCAGCGCCATGATGCGCAGCGGCTGGGCAACCACCACGGCAAGGTGGTTCGCGTGGGCAAGGATGGCTCGGTGCCGCGTGACAATCCCTTCTTTGGCCGGCGCGATGCCTTGCCCGAAATCTGGAGCTATGGCCACCGCAACCCGCAGGGCGCCACGCTGGCACCCGATGGCACGTACTGGATCCACGAGCATGGCGCGCAGGGCGGCGACGAGATCAACCTGCCCAGGCCGGGCAAGAACTACGGCTGGCCGGAAACCAGCAAGGGTGTCGATTACGGTGGCGGCCCGATCGGCACCGGCAAGCCCAGCCTGCCCGGCGTTGAAGAGCCGCTGCACTTCTGGGATCCGTCCATCGCTCCATCCGGCATGGCTTTTGTCACCAGCGAGCGCTATCCGGGCTGGAAGGGCAACCTGATGGTGGGCGCCCTCAAGTTCCAGTATCTGGCTCGGCTGGAGCTGAAGAACGGCAAGGTGGTGGCCGAGCACAAGCTGCTCGACAAGGTCGGCCACCGTATCCGCGACGTGAAGCAGGGACCGGACGGCTGGCTCTACGTGGTCACCGACAACCCGGACGGCAAGCTGATCCGCGTACGGCAGTAAAACCCGGCTTCTGCATGCAAAAGGCGCCCATCAGGCGCCTTTGGTCATCGGATAGGGGCGATCAGCTCAGGATCACGCTGCTCAGGCGACGGCGGTAGGTGGCCACGGTCGGGTCTTCGGGCGGGATCTGGCCTTCGGCCACGGCCACGGCCGGCGGTTCGATGATGTCCAGGATGGCGATATAGCTCTTGCGCGCCTGGCCGTCGTTCCAGGTCTTGTCGCGCATCAGGATCTCGAGCAGTTCATCCATGGCATCGGTCCACTGCTGGCTGGCCATCAGGCGCTGGGCACGCGCGAAGCGGGCGTCAAAATCACGCTTGTTGGCGGCGATGCGGGCATCCAGCGCGGCCAGATCTTCGCCGCTCTCGCTGGCGTCCAGCGCATCCATCCATTGCTGCAGGCTGCCCAGGCGCTGCACGCTGGCCGCCTTGGCAATCACCGGGGCAAAGGCGACCTTGGCATCGTCCAGGCGATCCAGCTGCAGCAGCAGCTTGATGTAGTCGAAGCGCGCATCGTCATTCGCCGGGTCGGTGGCGACGGCGTGCTGCAGCTTTTCCAGGGCGGTATCGGTATCGCCGGCCTGCAGCGCAGCCTGGGCTTCGTCTTCTTCCTGCTGGGCCGCGACTTCTTCCGGGGCCGGCAGGTGCTTGTCGAGCAGGGCGCGGATCTGGCCTTCGGGCTGGGCGCCGGCAAAGCCGTCGACCGGCTGGCCGTTGACCATCAGGATCACCGTGGGCACGCTGCGCACGCCAAACATGCCGGCAATCTGCTGCTCGTCATCGACGTTGATCTTGGCCAGGGTGAAGCGGCCGGCGTAATCGGTCTCCAGCTTTTCCAGCACCGGCATCAGCTGCTTGCAAGGGCCACACCAGGGTGCCCAGAAATCGATCAGCACGGGGGTGGTTTGCGAGGCGACGATGACGTCGGATTCAAAGTTTTCGGTGGTGATATCGATCATGGTGTGGCGAAAGGGCTGGGGAGGGGGCTTGGCTGGACAGGGTGCCCAACCTTACAATAGAGGGATTGTGGCCTATTGCAGGCACGTTTTATTCATGTGGGATGTGTGGCCGGTATTTCAAGCCGTGCCAGCCGGTGGTCGTCAGGGCAACCGGCTTTTCGTGTTTCTGCACATCCGCAACCATCCAGACAACAGGAGTCAGCCAATGAGCCAGGTGCAAGTAGGCGTCATCATGGGATCCAATTCCGACTGGGACACCATGCAGCATGCCGTCGAGATCCTGCAGGGATTCGGCGTTGCTTTTGAAGCGCGCGTGGTATCCGCCCACCGCATGCCCGATGACATGTTTGCCTATGCCGAAACGGCTGCCGAACGCGGCCTGCAGGCCATCATCGCCGGTGCCGGCGGTGCGGCGCACCTGCCGGGCATGGTGGCTGCCAAGACGACCGTGCCGGTGCTCGGCGTGCCGGTGGCCTCGCGCCACCTGCAGGGCGTGGATTCCCTGCACAGCATCGTGCAGATGCCCAAGGGCGTGCCGGTCGCCACCTTTGCCATCGGCCAGGCCGGTGCTGCCAACGCCGCGCTGTTTGCCGTGGCGCTGCTGGCGAATCACGATCCGGCGCTGCGCCAGAAGCTGGATGATTTCCGCCAGCGCCAGACCGAAGCCGCACGCGCCATGGCGCTGCCGGTCAACCAGCAGAAAGGCACGGTCTGATGAGCGAACAGGACGCAGGCATGGTACAGACCGTGCGCGCTGACAGCGATACCGACAGCCTGCACACCACGCTGGGCGTGCTGGGTGGCGGTCAGCTGGGACGCATGCTGGTGCACGCAGCGCAGGCCATGGGCTATGACACCGTGGTGCTGGACCCGCAGGCCGATGGCCCGGCCGGCCAGGCCAGCCAGCAGCAGGTCGTGGCGGCCTATGACGATGCCGCCGGCTGGCAGCAGCTGGCCGATGCCTGCGATGGCATCACCACCGAATTCGAGAACGTGCCGGCTGCCGCGCTGGCCTGGCTGGCCGAGCGCAAGCCGGTATCGCCGCCGGCCCATGCCGTGGCGATTGCCCAGGATCGCGTGCAGGAGAAGGAGCACTTCACGCGCTGCGGCGTGCGCTGCGCTCCGTTTGCCAGCATCGCGTCTGACGCCGAGCTGCAGGACGTGACCGACGCCATGTTTCCCGCTATCCTGAAGACGGCGCGCATGGGCTACGACGGCAAGGGCCAGTCGGTGGTGCAGGATCGTGCCGGACTGGTGCAGGCCTGGGTCGAGATGGGTCGCGTGCCTTGCGTGCTCGAGAAAAAACTCGAACTGGCACTGGAGTGCTCGGTGATCGTGGCACGTGACGTGCAGGGTCAATTGGTGCATTTCCAGCCGCAGCGCAACGTGCACCATGGCGGTATCCTCGCCACTACTTATGCCTTCCCCGGGGCCGTGCCAGAGCACCTGGCGCAGCAGCTGGTCGAGGCCACCGGCCGCATCGCCGCCGGCCTGGAATACGTGGGCGTGCTCTGTGTCGAATACTTCATCCTGGCCGATGGCAGCTGGGTGGTGAACGAGATGGCGCCGCGCCCGCACAACAGCGGCCACTACACCATCGATGCCTGCGAGCACAGCCAGTTCGAGCTGCAGCTGCGCACCACCATGCACCTGCCACTGGTACAGCCGCGCCACCACAGCCCCTCGGTCATGCTCAACCTGCTGGGCGATGTCTGGTCCGATGCCGCTGGTGAACAGCGCATTCCGCCCTGGGAAGAAATCCAGCGCCTGCCCGGCGTGCACCTGCACCTGTACGGCAAGCAGGACGTCAAGCGCGGCCGCAAGATGGGCCATGTCACCATCACCGCCGCCAGCGTGGACATGTTGCAGGACAAGGCAGCGCAAGTCGCGCAGATTCTGGGCCTGCCCTACGAACGCCTGCAAGTTGCCGCCTGATGGCGGCAGTTCGCAGACGATAAATACCAGATGCTGCTGAAAGCTACCCCGGACATCGCCGCTGACGAGCGCCAGCAGGCGCTGCAGCAGGCCGCGCAGGTGCTGGCTGATGGCCAGCTGCTCGGCCTGCCGACCGAGACTGTCTACGGCCTGGCGGCGCGCGCCGATGACGATGCCGCCGTGGCCGCCATTTTTGCCGCCAAGCAGCGCCCAGCCAGCCACCCGCTGATCGTGCATGTGCCGGATCTGGCCAGCGCCGCAGCCTTTGTGGCGCCAGACTTTCTGGAACAGGCACCCACCCATGCCGCCAGCCTGATGCAGGCCTTCTGGCCGGGGCCGCTCACCGTGATCGTGCCGCGCCGCGATGGCATGGCGCAGGCGGCTGCCGGTGGGCAGGATTCGGTTGGCTTGCGTTGTCCTTCGCACCCGGTGGCGCATGCGGTGCTGCAGCTTGCTGCGGCACTGGGCGTCAAGGGCGTGGCTGCACCCAGCGCCAACACCTTTGGCCGTGTCAGCCCGACCACCGCCGCCCATGTGCAGCAGGAGTTTGGCGACAGTCTGACCGTGCTTGATGGCGGTGCCTGCCAGGTTGGCATTGAATCCACCATCATCGATTGCACGCGCGGCCAGCCGGTGCTGCTGCGCCCCGGCATCATCACGCCGGAAATGGTGGAGGCGCGTACCGGCATCCGCGTGCTGCTGCCGCACGAAGCCGCCACGCGCCAGGCGGCGCCGCGCGCCTCGGGCACGCTGACGGCACACTATGCACCGCAGGCGCGGGTCGTGCTGATGCCGACAAAATTGCTGCAAGAGCGTGCAAAAGACGGTAACTTGCCGTCAGATGTCGTTATCTGGAGCCGTACGACCTTGCCGGGCATGGCGCAGCGGGTCGCCATGCCGGACGATGCCGCTGCTACCGCGCAGCAGCTGTTTGCCCAGTTGCGTGATTTTGATGCGCAGGGCGTGCGCGAGATCTGGGTCGAAGCGGTGCCGGCGCATGCCGACTGGGCTGGCGTGGCCGATCGCCTGCAGCGCGCTGCAGCGGCTTGAGTTGGCCTTCTTGTAGTCAATACGCGGCAAAAGCGCGTAATTTCCTTTATCTGTCTCCGAATGTCGGCGGCTTGCCGTGCCGGTAGCGGATTTTCAGGCCCAGGATCATGCTGGCCAGCAGCAGCGTGATGCTGTTGGCAATCACCATCGGCCAGGAATGCAGCCACAGGCCATAGGCCAGCCAGAGCGCCACGCCCAGCGTGAACAGGCTGTACATGCCAAGCGAGATACCGGCGACGTCGCGCGTGCGCCAGCTGTGCAATGCCTGCGGCACAAAGCTGATGGTGGTCAGGGTGGCGGCCGCATAACCGGCCAGCGTGCCGAGATCGGCCATCAGCGCGTGCCCGGTTGCATCGCGGTCCATTCCACCAGCTGGTAGAAGGCGTCACGGGCGCGGCCGGCTTCGGCGCCATTGGCCATGGCCACCAGCACGTAGCGGCGGCCATCCAGGCCAGTGACATAGCCGGCCAGCGCATTGGCATCGCGCAAGGTGCCGGTCTTCAGATGGGCGCGGCCGGGCAGGCCGGTGGCCTGGCGACGCAGCGTGCCGTCCATGCCATACATCGGCAAGGAGGCGACAAAATCCGGCATCATCGGCGAACTCCACATGTACTGCAGCAAACCGCCAAGCGATGCCGCGGTGATGCGACCATCACGCGAGAGGCCGGAGCCGTTCACCGGCGTTGGCGGCGCATAAGGCCGGAGCTTGCGCTGCCACCAGTCCTGCACCGCGGCCTGGGCGCCGGCAAAATGACCCTGGCCATAGCGCTGCACGCCCAGCGTCAGGAACAGCTGCTGGGCCATCACGTTGTTGCTGAACTTGTTGATGTTGCGTACCGCCTGGGGCAGTGGCTCGGACTCGCTGCTGGCCAGCGGCGTGCCGCGCAGCAGGGCGGCCGGCGTGCTGCCGTAGCGTACCCGGCCTTCGAGCTGGCCACCCAGGCTCTGCCACATGCCGAGGATGGCCTTGCCGGCCTGTTCTTGCGGCTGCGGCCAGGCCGCCAGCCATTGCTGCTCGCCACAGCTGGCCGGGTAGCTGGCGGGTAGTGCAATCTGGCGCTGTGCCTGGCTGCGTGCTTCCAGCTGGGCGATCCAGCCGTTGCAGCTGCCGGCATCCAGCGGCAGGCTGGCCGGAATGCCGCTGTCGGCCATCGGCGGATCCAGCCGCAGCTGGGCCATGTTCTGGCTGGCATCGGGCTGGAGCTGCAGCACAAAGGACTTGTAGTTCACCAGCAGGCCGTCCGGTTGCGCGTTATAGGGCTGCAACGCCTCGCCATCGAAGGCGCCGGGATCACGCGCGGGCAGCTGGAACACGCTGTTGTCCAGCACCAGATCGCCGCTGATGCGCTGCACGCCGCGTTCGCGCAGCGCCCGTAGCAGCAGCCAGAGCCGCTCCTGCACCAGGCCGGGATCGCCGCTGCCTTGCACATACAGATTGCCCTGCAGCACCTGCTGGCGCACGCTGCCATCGCTCCACAGGCGCGTGTTCCAGCGGAAGCCGGGGCCGAGCTGGTCCAGCGCGATGCCGGTGGTGACCAGCTTCATCACCGAGGCCGGATTCATGGCCTGCGTCACGTTGTGGCTGACCAGCGGCAGGCCGCCATCGGCCGGAGCCACCAGCAGGGCTACTTGCGATAGCGGCATGCCCACGCGCTGCAGCGGTGCCGTTACCTCGACCGGCAAGGGCTGGGCCGGGGCCTGCAGCGCCAGTGGTTGCGCCTGCGAGACAGGCAGCGGTGTCAGCAGCGTCAGCGGCAACAGCACGGACAGATAGCGGCGCAGGCGCTGTTTCAGGGAGAGGGTCGATACAGGCTGGGACATGGCAGGCGAAATCTCCGGGAATCTGTCCGCATCATGCCATGGCCGCCACGCGACTGTGGAACAATGCGGGGCATCATGAGCGACGCTGTTTCTACCCCTGCCGATGCCTCCACGCTGCCCGTCCTGCGCCAGTGGGATGCGGCGGCCCCCCTGCACCTGCTGGCCATGGATACCGGCACCAGCGAGCTGACGATCGCCGTAGGCGAGTGGGCCGCTGGTTGCGCCATCGCCGGCGAGCCGCCTGCGCTGCAGCAATATGCCGGCGCCGGATCGGCCCAATCGTCTGCCACGCTGATTCCGGTGCTGCTGCAGCTCTTGCAGCAGGCCGGCCTGACGCTGCCGCAACTCGACGCGATTGCCTTTGGCGCCGGTCCGGGATCGTTCACCGGGCTGCGTACTGCCTGCTCGGTGGCGCAGGGGCTGGCGCTGGGGGCGGAGCTGCCGCTGCTGCCGCTGGATACCCTGATGGTGACGGCCGAAGACTACCGTAGCCGCCATCCGCTGCAGCCGGGCGACACGGTCTGGGCGCTGCTTGATGCGCGCATGGACGAGATCTACGTGGCCGGCTGGCGCTGGCAGCCGCTGCCCGATGGTGCACCGCACTGGGAGCCGCTGCACGATGCCGTGCTGGCACGCCCGGAAGACCTGCTGGCCGTGCCCGGCTTGACCGCCGATGCGCGGTGTGCCGGCAATGTGCAAGCGGTCTATGGCGAGCGCATGCCCTTGCAGGTGGCGCACGCCATGCCGGTGGCCGATGCCATGCTGCGGCTGGCTCCGGCCTTGCTGCAACAGGGGCAGGCCGTGGATGCCGCAATGGCACTGCCGCGCTACGTGCGCAACAAGGTGGCACAGACCACGGCCGAGCGCGAAGCCGCCAAGGCAGCAGCTGGCAAGGCCTGATGCAGCACGAAGCCACACCGCAGACTGGCGTGCGCTTCACCCAGGCGCACCGTGCGCATCTGGACGAGATCCTGGCGCTGGAACAGGCCGCCTACCCCTTGCCCTGGTCGCGGCAGAACTTCATCAGCATCCTGGACGACAGCAGCGGCCGCTACACGGTGCAGCTGCTGCGCCTGCGCGCCGAGCGTGATCGCGAAGTGCTGGCGGGCTATTTTGTCGCGTTGCTGGGCGTGGAAGAGGCGCACTTGCTGAATGTGGCGGTGCACCCGCGGCTGCAGGGGCAGGGCTGGGGCCAGTTGCTGCTGCGCCAGCTGCAGACCTGGGCGGTGCTGCATGGCGCGCGCCAGATCTGGCTGGAAGTGCGCGACAGCAACCCGCGTGCGCGCCAGGTCTACGAGCGCTGGGGCTATGTGGAGATGGGGCGGCGCAAGGACTACTACCCGGCACTAGGCGGCGGCCGCGAGGCTGCGACCGTGATGTGCCTGCAGCTGCCGGATTGAAGCACCCCGGAATCGCCCCCAGCCCGGGTGGCGATTCTTTGCGACAATAGGCACTCTCATGCAAACACGCTCCGTTTCCCCTTCCTGCCGCCACGCCAGCGGCCTGCCGCCATGGCCCTGATGCTGGATCGCCGCCAGCGCGCCATGCTGGCCGAGATGGGCGTGCGCGTCTGGCTGCCCTTGCCCGAGGCCGCAGCACCGGTCGCTGCCGTCGCCGATGCTATCGCGCCGGCAGCAGAGCCTGTGGTTGCGCCTGTGCCGACCCCGGTGCCCGCTCCCGTGCCCGAGCCGATCCGCCCGCCCGCGCCGGTTGCCACGCCTGCGGCCTTCGCCGCTACCGATACCGGTCTGCAGCCACTGCCCTTGCTGCAAGGCCAATCGCTGCCGCAACTGCAGCAACTCGCCGACAGCTGCAAAGGTTGTGAATTGCACCGCACGCGCCAGCACAGCGTCTGGGACGCCACGCCGATCCCGGCGGAAGGCCCGCGCTGGTTGTTCGTGATCGATGCCCCCGGCGCTGCTGAAAACGCCAGCGGCCAGCCGGCCCAGGGCGATACCGGCAAGCTGCTGCAACAGATGCTGGCTGCCTTGCGTCTGCCCGCCGCGCAGGTGCGCCGCGTGCACGCCACGCGCTGCGCGCCCGAAGGCCGCGTCGCCACCCCGGCCGAAGTCGGCCATTGCTCGGCCTGGCTGCGCCGCGACATCGCGCTGTACCAGCCGGACCTGATCGTGGCGCTGGGCCGTGCCGCCGCCTGGGCCTTGTTGCGCAGCGAACAGCCGCTCGGCCAGTTGCGTGGCCAGCCGGCACGCATCCACTTGCCGCCCGAAGACGCCGACCTGCAGCCCGTCCTGGCCGATATTCCCGTGGTGGTCAGCTACCCGCTCGACTTCCTGCTGCGCCACCCCGAAGCCAAGCCGCGTGCCTGGTCCGACCTGTGCCTGGCCGCCGACCTGCTGCAGCAGCGTCGCAGCCCTGTTTCCTCTCCTGATTCCGGAATCCCGTCATGACCTTCCTCGAAATGCTTGCCGCTGCCGAGCAGCGCAACCAGTCCCAGCTGTGCGTCGGCCTGGATCCCGACCCGGCGCGCTTCCCGCAACCCTGGCAGGGTGATGCCGGCCGCATCTACGATTTCTGCGCTGCCATCATCGATGCCACCGCGGATCTGGCGGTCGCCTTCAAGCCGCAGATTGCCTACTTTGCTGCGCACCGCGCCGAGGAACAGCTGGAACGCCTGGTGCAGCACATCCGCGCCGTGGCGCCCCAGGTGCCGGTCATCCTCGACAGCAAGCGCGGCGACATCGGCAGCACCGCCGAGCAGTACGCGATCGAGGCCTTCGAGCGCTATGGCTGCGATGCCGTCACGCTGTCGCCCTTCATGGGTTTCGATTCGGTCGAGCCCTATCTGCGCCGCCATGGCAAGGGCGCCTTCCTGCTCTGCCGCACGTCCAACCCCGGCGGCAATGACCTGCAGGCGCAGCCGTTGCGCGACGTAGTCGGCCAGCCGCTGCTGTACGAGCATATCGCCAGCCAGACGCAAGGCCCGTGGAACCTGAACGGCCAGCTCGGCCTGGTGGTGGGCGCGACCTACCCGCAGGAACTGGCGCGCGTGCGCGAGCTGGCGCCCAGCGTGCCGCTGCTGATTCCCGGCGTTGGAGCCCAGGGCGGTGATGCCGCAGCCACCATCCAGGCCGGCTGGCGCGGTACGCGTGCTGCCGACGGCAGCATCCGCAGCAGCGGTTTTGCCATCGTCAACTCCTCGCGCGCCATCCTCTACGCCAGCTCTGGCGATGACTACGCGGCCGCCGCGCGCCGCGAGGCCGAAGCCACGCGCCAGCGCCTGCTCGACGCCATGCCGGCCTGAGCGCGACAGCGGCCTGCGCCCCTGTCCTACAGCGTCGGCACTGCTGCACGTGGATACTGCAGACATCCGGGGTCGCCCAAGCGGCCCGCCTGCAAACACAAGGGAGAAGTGATATGTCGATTCTGTACTGGCTCATCATCGGCCTGATTGCCGGCTGGCTGGCCGGCCTCATCATGAAAGGCAGCGGCTACGGCGTGCTGGCCAATATCGGGCTCGGCCTTGTCGGTGCCTTGCTCGGCGGTTTCCTGTTCGGCCTGCTGGGGCTGGGCGCCACCGGTGCGATCGGCAGCATCGTCACGGCCACAGTGGGTGCGGTCGTGGTGATTTTCCTGGCACGGATGTTGCGCCGCGCCTGACGCTGCCTGACGGCAGCATCACGACACAGGCTGCTTCGGCAGCCTGTTGCGTTTTGGAAGCAGATGCACTGCAAGAGGCAGAATTGATGCAGAATACGCCACGGTGTGTGCATGCTGTTACAGCATGGTCAAGCACACCACCAGCCATTACTGGAGGCATTCACTGCTGCGCCCCCGGCCGGCGGATTGTTAGATCGTGCATCAGCATTCTGCGCACAAGTCCTCGCTTCCCGCCCTGATCCTGGGCGCGATAGGCATCGTCTATGGCGACATCGGCACCAGCGTGCTCTACGCGGTCAAGGAAGTCTTCGGCTCCGGCCATGTCGCCTTCACCTACGCCAATGTCTATGGCGTGCTCTCCATCCTGTTCTGGACCCTCACCACCATCGTCTCGCTCAAGTACGTGACGCTGGTGCTGCGCGCCGACAACAATGGTGAGGGTGGCCTGATCGCCATGCTGACGCTGGCCTCGCAGGCGGTGCAGGACCGGCCGCGGTTGCGCCGCGTGATGCTGCTGGTCGGCGTCTTTGGCACCTGCCTGTTCTATGGCGATGGCGTCATCACCCCGGCGATTTCCGTGCTGTCGGCCGTCGAGGGCCTGGAAGTGGTGTCGTCCGGCTTCCGCACCTACGTGATCCCGATCACGCTGCTGATCCTGCTGCTGCTGTTCAGCATGCAGAAATACGGCACCGCCGGCATCGGCCGCTTCTTTGGCCCGGTGATGGTGTTCTGGTTCCTGGTGATTGCCGCGCTCGGCGTGCTGCACATCGTCGACCACCCGGAAATCCTGCGCGCCATCAGTCCGCACTATGCCTGGGCCTTCATCTGGGAGAACCCCGGCACCAGTTTCATCATCCTCGGGGCGGTGGTGCTGTGCGTCACCGGTGGCGAGGCGCTCTATGCCGACATGGGCCACTTCGGCAAGCGGCCGATCCGCATCGCCTGGTTCAGCATTGCCATGCCGGCGCTCACGCTCAACTACTTTGGCCAGGGCGCGCTGCTGCTCGACAACCCGGCCGCCGTGCAAAACCCGTTCTTCATGCTGGCGCCCGAATGGCTGCTGATTCCGCTGGTGGTGCTGGCTACCTGTGCCGCCGTGATCGCCTCGCAGGCGCTGATTTCCGGTGCCTTCAGCGTCACCAAGCAGGTGATCCAGCTCGGCTACCTGCCGCGGCTGCAGGTCATGCATACCAGCGCGCGCGAAAGCGGCCAGATCTACATCCCGCTGGTCAACTGGGGCCTGTTTGTCATGATTGCGCTGGCGGTGGCACTGTTCCGCTCCTCGTCCAACCTGGCGGCGGCCTACGGCATTGCCGTCACCACCGACATGCTGATCACCACCGTGCTGACCTTCTTCGTCATCCGTTACGCCTGGCGCATGCCGCTGCTGCTGGCACTGGGTGCCACCAGCTTCTTCTTCGTCATCGATATCGCCTTCTGGGCCTCCAATCTGCTCAAGCTGGTGCATGGTGGCTGGTTCCCGCTGGTGATTGCCGGCTCCATCTTCATGCTGATGCTGACCTGGCGCGATGGCCGCAACCTGCTCAACCGCAAGCTGCTGTCCGAAGGGCTGGAACTGGGCGGCTTTCTGGAATCGGTATTCCAGGCACCGCCAGCGCGCGTGGATGGCACGGCGGTGTTCCTGACGGCGCAGGCCGGCCATGTGCCGAATGCGTTGCTGCACAACCTCAAGCACAACAAGGTGCTGCATCGGCAGAACCTGTTTGTCACGGTGCGCAGCCACGAAGTGCCCTGGGTCGATCCCGAACAGCGGCTGGAGATGCAGGCGCTGGGGCATGACTGCTGGCAGGTGGTGGTGCACTATGGCTATATGGATGCGGTGAACCTGCCGCTGGCGCTGGAGTCCCTGCAGCAGCAGGGTTGCTGCCTGGATCCGATGCAGACCAGCTACTTCCTGTCGCGTGACAGCGTGGTGCCGACGCTGGGCGATGGCATGGCCCCCTGGCGCGAAAAGCTGTTCGCGCAAATGCACCACAATGCCAGTGGTGCGGCCGACTTCCTGCGCCTGCCCAGCAATGCCGTGGTCGAACTCGGTTCCAAGGTCGAGATCTAGCGCAAGCCGCCAGCGGCAATTTGCGGGACAATGGCGGTTTGGTGCACGGCAGCAAGTGCGTGCACCGGTCAAGCAAGGATAGCGTGTCGTGACTTCAACTTCTTCGATCCCGGTTGCAGAAAGCAGCCGGATGACGGCCAGCGAGCGGCGCTCCAGCCTCGGTCTGGCGCTGATCTTCGCCCTGCGCATGCTGGGCCTGTTCTTGGTGGTGCCGGTGTTTCCGCTGGCGGCCGCCAGCTACGAGGGTGCCACGGCAGCCAATATCGGCCTGGCCATGGGTATCTACGGCCTGACGCAGGCATTGCTGCACCTGCCGCTGGGCATGGCGAGCGACCGCTTTGGCCGCAAGCGCCTGATCACGCTGGGCATGCTGGTGTTTGCCGCGGGCTGCGTGGTGGCCGCGCTGGCCACCAGCATTGACGGCCTGCTGATCGGCCGGGCGCTGCAGGGCGCCGGTGCGGTATCGGCTGCGGTCACGGCCTTGCTGGCCGATCTCACGCGTGACGAGGTGCGTACCAAGGCGATGGCCATCATCGGCGGCAGCATTGGCCTGGTGTTTTCGCTGGCGCTGGTGATTTCGCCGCTGCTGGCTGGCTGGATCGGCCTGTCCGGCATGTTCTGGCTGGTGGCGGTGCTGGCGCTGCTCGGCATTGCCGGCCTCTATCTGCTGGTGCCTGAAGAGCCGGTGCGCCTGGGCGCTGTTCCCTCGCGCGGCAGCCTGTGGCAGACGCTGCAGCACCCGGCGCTGCTGCGCCTGAATGCTGGCGTGTTCGTGCTGCATGCGGTGCAGCTGGCGATGTGGATGGTGGTACCGGCGCTGCTGGTACAGGCCGGATTGGAGCAGCCGCAGCACTGGCAGGTCTACCTGCCGGCGGTACTCGGCTCGTTTGTGCTGATGGGCGCGCTGCTGTTCCGCATGGAGCGTGCCGGCAAGCTGCGCCTGATGCTGCAGCTGTCCATGGTGCTGATCCTGCTGGTGCAGCTGGCGCTGTGGTGGATCAATGACCAGCTGCAAGGCGAGCAGCTGCCGGCACTCTGGCAGCTGGCGGTGCTGCTGCTGGTGTTCTTTACCGGCTTCAACATCCTCGAAGCCTCGCAGCCCAGCTTGGTGTCGCGCCAGGCACCGGAGCAGTTGCGCGGCATGGCGCTAGGCGCGTACAACACGGTGCAGTCACTCGGCCTGTTTGTCGGCGGTGCGGTGGGTGGTTTCCTGCTCAAGCAGGACGGCCCGGTAGCGGTGACGCTGGCTTGCATCGCCCTGATGCTGCTGTGGCTGATGATCGCCTGGAACATGCCGGTGCCGGCACGCGCACACGCAAAAAACAGTAGAAAATAGTATTTTCTTCTTATATAATAGTGCCACTATCCTGTAGCATGGCTCCGGGGTATCATGCACTCCGGCGTGTCCCGGCATGGGGCATCGCCGGTTATCTCCAACTCCCTTGGTCACCATTCGCTACACCGGCAAGGGCCAAGCCTCCAGGACATCGTCATGGCATCTGTCAACAAAGTCATTCTCGTCGGCAACCTCGGCCGCGACCCCGAAATCCGTACCTTCCCCAGTGGTGACCAGGTCGCCAACGTCACGCTGGCCACTTCCGACCGCTGGAAGGACAAGCAATCCGGTGAAATGCGCGAGCACACCGAATGGCACCGCCTGGTGTTCAACGGCCGTCTGGCCGAAATCGTCGGCCAGTACCTGCGCAAGGGCAGCCAGATCTATGTCGAAGGCAGCATCCGCACGCGCAAGTGGCAGGACCAGGCCACCGGCCAGGATCGCTACGCTACTGAAATCCGCGTAGACCAGATGCAGATGCTGGGCAAGCGTGAAGGCATGGGCGGCCAGGGCGGCGGCTATGGTGACGATGAGGGCGGCTACGGTGGCGGTTACGGCGGTGGTCGTGCCGCGGCACCGCGTCAGCAGGCTCCGATGGCTGCACGCCCGGCGGCTCCGGCAGCCGCACCGGCGGCGGCTGCCCCCGCGGCCGCGCAGCCGATGAGCGACGCCGGTGGCTTTGGTGACATGGACGACGATATTCCGTTCTAAGAAACACCTGTCTGCCCTGTCAGGGGCAGCACGGCCATCGGATCATGCCCGCCTTGTGCGGGCATGCCTGTTTCTGGCGCTCAGTCCAGCGACTTGCGCAAATGTGCCGGCGGCAGCTTGAGCTGTTCACGGTACTTGGCCACGGTGCGGCGGGCACACTGGATGCCGCGCTCCGCCAGCAGGTCGACCAGGCGCTGGTCACTGAGCGGCTTGCGTACCTCTTCATCGGCAATCAGCTGGCCGATCAGGGCGCGCACGGCGGTGCTGCTGGTGGCCTGACCGTCATCGGTGCCGATGCCGGAACCAAAGAAATACTTGAGTTCGAAAGTGCCCCAGGGTGTCTGCATGTACTTGGCGCTGGTGGCGCGGCTGACAGTGGATTCGTGTAGCGCCAGCGCCTCGGCAATCTCGCGCAGCACCAGCGGCTCCATGGCCAGCACACCTTGCTCGAAAAAGCGTTGCTGGCGCTCCACGATCGCCTGGCTGACGCGCAGGATGGTGTCAAAGCGCTGCTGGATGCTCTTGACCATCCAGCGCGCCTCCTGCAGCTGCTGTTGCAGTGCCTGCACCGCTTCGCCCTGGTACTGGCGCAGCACGCCCGCATACCTGTCCTGTACCTGCACGCGCGGCAGCACCGCTGGATTGAGCCGCACCAGCCAGGGAGACTGCTGGCCTGCCGGAGCGCGCAGCACCAGAACATCGGGAATCACCACTTGTTGCTCGGCAGTGGCAAAGCGGCGGCCTGGCTTGGGCTCGAGGCGGGCAATCAGCTGCAGTGCCTGGCGCAGCGCAGGCTGGCCATGGCCGGTCAGGCGTGCCAGCGTGCGCAGGTCGCGTCGCGCCAGCAGTTCCAGCGGTTGCGCGCACAGGTCCAGTGCAATCTGGCGCGTGGCGGCATCGGTCTGGCTGGCGGGTAGCGCCAGCAGCTGCAGTCGCAGGCATTCGGCCAGGTCGCGCGCGCCAACGCCAGGCGGTTCCATCGACTGCAGCAGACCCAGTGCGATGCGCAAGTGGTCGTGCAGGGTTTCCTGGTCGCTATCCAGCAGGCTGTCCGGAATCTGCTGCTGCAGCGCGAGCGCCAGCTCGTCCAGGCTGTCTTCCAGATAGCCGTCTTCATTCAAGGATTCGACCAGCGCATACAGGGCAGCGCGGTCCAGGGCATCCAGCCGCAAGGCCAGCGCCTGCTGGTGCAAGTGGGTGCTCAGCTTGTCGGGCTGCGGCTTGCCGGACCAGGGCGACTCGTCATCATCAGGCTGGTGGCTGGCCCAGCGGGTATGGAGCTGCTCTTCGCTGGCCTGGCTGGATGCGTGGCTGTCTGCGCTATCGCGTTCGTTGGCGCCTGAAGACCAGTCGTCCCAGGCATCGCGCCCAGACCAGTCCTCGTCGCGGTCAAGGCGTTCGGCTGCGTCTTCCGCATGACTGGTGGCTGCTGCTGGCGGATCGGCTTGGTCGTCCGTACCGGTATCCTCCTCGGCCTGCTCCAGAAACGGATTCTCGGCCAGCATCTGCTCCAGCTCTTGCTGCAGCTCCTGGGTCGAAGCCTGCAGCAAGCGGATCGCGTGCTGCAGCTGTGGCGTCAGCGCCAGGTTCTGGCTGATACGGAGTTGCAGACCGGCTTTCATCAGCCGGCTTCCGGGTGGCTGCCTGCGATGTCACCTGACGCGAGGCAGGTGACGGATAACAGGACAGATAGCATGCAGATAAAGGCAGTTGTCAGCAAATGCGCATCACATGCTGAAGTTCTCGCCCAGATAGACGCGGCGCACATCGGGATCGGCGACGATATCGCTGGGCGTGCCAGAGGCCAACACGCGGCCTTCGCTGATGATGTAGGCGTGGTCGCAGATACCCAGCGTTTCGCGCACGTTGTGGTCGGTGATCAGCACCCCCAGACCGCGCTGCTTGAGAAAGCGGATGATGCGCTGGATGTCGAGCACGGCAATCGGGTCGATGCCGGCAAAGGGCTCATCGAGCAGGATGAAGCGCGGCTGCGTGGCCAGGGCGCGCGCAATCTCGACGCGGCGGCGTTCGCCACCGGACAGCGCCAGTGCCGGCGACTTGCGCAGGCGCTCGATGTTCAGGTCGGCCAGCAGTGCGTTGAGGCGCTGCTCGACCTCGTTGCGGCCCAGCGGCTTGCCGCGCTCGTCTTCCTGCAGCTGCAGCACGGCGCGGATATTGTCCTCGACGTTGAGCTTGCGGAAGATCGAGGCTTCCTGCGGCAGGTAGCTCAGGCCCATGCGCGAGCGCTCGTGGATCGGCAGGTTCTCGACCTGCTTGTTGCCAATCGCGATGCGGCCGCCGTCGGCACGGATCAGGCCGACGATCATGTAGAAGGAGGTGGTCTTGCCGGCACCATTGGGGCCGAGCAGGCCGACCACTTCACCGGTGCTCACGTCCAGCGAGACATCGGTCACGACCTTGCGCCTGCCATAGGTCTTCTGCAGCTGGCGTACCTGCAACTTGCTGGTATCGGCACTTGCCGCAGCCTGGCTCATCGACGGCTCCCGGACTGGTTCAGCGGCACGATGGTGGCACGTACGCGGCCTGCCGGAACGGCATTGGCGGCACCGGTAGCCGTGGAGGCACCGCCTGTCACGCTATAGGTCTCGTTCAGCTCGTTGTAGGTGATGCGGTGGCCAACGACCTCGTCGGCCACGGTGGAGCCGACCAGGCGGCGGATGCGGGCATTGCCGATCAGCTGCGTCTGCAGCGTGCGGTCATTGCGCACCATCTCGTTGGCCTGCGCTTCGATGTACTCGTTCAGGCCATCGCGCTTCTGGCGCAGCAGGGCCTGTTCGCCCGGACCGGCCAGCAGGGTGACGGTCTGGTTGCCCTGCGCATCCTGCTGCACGCGCACGGTACCGGCACGCAGCACGATGGTGCCCTTGGTAGCCACCACGCGACCGGTGAAGGTGGTGGTCTTGCTGGCATCGTTGTACTGCATGGCGTCCGCTTCCACGTTCAGCGGCTTGTAGCGGTCGGCGGTTTCGGCCTGCACCAGCACGGGCGCGGCCAGCAGGCAGGCTGCAGCCAGGGAAAGAAGCCGGGAACTGGTGAGGAGTGTCATGGGCATCGGGCAGAAAGTCTGCACCGATTGTAATCTGGTGCGGACCGGGCCGGGCAAGCCGGGGTGTGGAAGGCAATCAGCGGCGTTCCTGCGTCGCCAGGGCGGTGGCGATCTGGATGCCGCGCGTCAGGCCCTTGGCGGTCTGGCCGTCCAGGTAGTACTTGCCGGCCACGCCCAGCGAAGGCACGCCGTCGATGGCATAGGCCTCGACCAGCTGGTTGGCCTGGTTCAGCTTGGCCGACATGCCGAAGGACTGGTAGGCCTGGGCAAAGCGGCCGTCCTTCAGTTCGGGCTGCTGCGCGGCCCATTGCAGGATGGCGGCATCGGTAGTCAGGTTGATGCGCTGCTTGTGATAGGCCTCAAACACCTTGCCGTGCATGCGGCCGACCATGCCGACGGCTTCCAGCGCATAGAACAGGCGCTGCATCGGTGCCATTTCCGGGCGGAAGGCGACCGGTACGCGGCGGAAGTGGATGAAGGAGGGGGCCGACTTCATCCAGGCGTTGAATTCGGGATCAAAGCTGTTGCAGTGCGGGCACCAGTAGCCGAAGAACTCGATCACCTCGACCTTGCCGGCCGGGGCACTGGTGGCTGCCGGTTTGCGCAGCACCATGTAGTCCTTGCCAGCGGTGTAATCGCTGGCCGATTGGGCTTGCGCCGGCAGCGACAGGGTGGCCAGGCCGGTAGCGGCGGCAGTGGCACCGGCGATGCCGGCAAGCGTGAATTCGCGACGTTGCATGAGGTGGTCTCCAGTGGGTCTTGCCCGGAAGCGGTCGGGCGGGAACCTGGATTCAGATCGGTTCCCGTCCGGAAAGTGCCGCTGCCGGTGTATGGGGGTGTAACAGCCTGGGCGGATCAGCGTTGCACGCGCACCAGGGCGGCGGTCACGCCGGCGTTCTCCAGGCGGTTGCGCGCGCTGTCGGCATCGGCCTTGCTGTTGTAGGGGCCAAGGCGGACGCGGTAGATCGGACGGCCAGCCTGATCACGCTCGGTGACGCGCGGGTTCATGCCCAGCAGCGACAGGCGTGCCTTCTGGGCATCGGCTTCGGAGGCATTGCGGAAGGCGCCGGCCTGCACGAAATAGACGAAAGGCTCGTTGCTGGCGGTCGGAGCCGGGGCCGGCTTGGGGGCCGGAGCCGGAGCCGGAGTGGCTGCCGGCTTGGTGCGGGATTCCACCAGGGCACCGATCGGATCGTTGGACTGGTTGGCCTTGGCCGCAGCATCGGCCTTGGCTTTGGCGGCTGCGTCAGCCTTGGCCTTGACAGCGGCGTCTGCTTTTGCCTTGGCATCGGTCTTGGCCTTGGCTTCCGCGTCAGCCTTGGCTTTCGCCTCTGCTTCGGCACGCGCCTTGGCGCGGGCCTGCTCGCGTGCCTTGTCGGCGGCCAGCTTGGCTTCGGCTTCCTTGCGTGCCTGCTCCAGTTCCTGGTCGCGATCACCCAGCACGGCCGGCGGGGTGCTGCTGTCGGGCTTCAGCTCGCTACGCGGCTCGGGTTCGGCTGCCGGCGGTTCGTCGGGGGTGGCGGGCTCATCCTGCGGCGCTGCCGTGTCAGGTTCTTCCTGCGTGGTGGCAGGCTCTTCAGCCGGTGCCGGCTTGGTCTTGCCCGGCTGCAGGCCGGCGTTCGGGTCCCACTTTTTCAGCGCCTCTTCTTCGGCGGCCTGTTGTTCAGTGGTGCGCACCGAGCTCTTGTCGCTGAAGGGCGAGGGCACCTTGGTGACATAGACGGCGACACCCAGGGCGACGGCCAGGCCGACCACCAGGCCGACGATAAAGCCGACCAGGCCGATGCCACGCTGGGCGCGGCGCAGGGGGCGGGAGGGGATGCGGTGTTGTACTGCCTTGGTCATGCGTTGGGGCTCACATTTTTTCAGGGGCGCTCACGCCCAGCATTGCCAGTCCGTTGGCCAGCACCTGACGCGTGGCGGCAACCAGCGCAAGTCGCGCCGTGCGGGTGGCTTCGTCATCTACCAGGATGCGTTCGGCATCATAGTAGCTATGGTAGCTGGAGGCCAGTTCGCGCAGGTAGAAAGTCACGTCATGCGGGGCAAAATCGGTCGCGGCCGCACGCAGCATGTCGGGATACTGGGACAGCTTGACCAGCAGCGCCTGTGCCGCCGGTGTATCCAGCGCGGCCAGGTTGGCCTGGGCCAGCGTGGCGACATCGCCGCCCCATTGCGCCAGCACCGAGCTGATGCGGGCGTGTGCGTATTGCACGTAGTAGACCGGGTTTTCGTTGTTCTTGCTCAGCGCCAGGTCAATGTCGAAGGTGTACTCGGTATCCGGCTTGCGCGACAGCAGGAAGAAGCGCACGGCATCGGCACTGGTCCATTCGATCAGGTCGCGCAGCGTGACATAGCTGCCGGCGCGCTTGCTGATCTTGACCTCTTCGCCGCCACGCACCACGCGCACCATGGTGTGCAGCACGTAATCGGGGAAGCCCTGGGGAATGCCGACGTTGGCGGCCTGCAGGCCGGCGCGCACGCGCGCGATGGTGCCGTGGTGGTCGGTGCCCTGGATGTTGATCGCCTGGTGGAAGCCACGCTGGTACTTGGCGATGTGGTAGGCGACGTCCGGCACGAAATAGGTGTAGCCGCCATCACTCTTGCGCATGACGCGGTCCTTGTCGTCGCCAAAGTCGGTGCTGCGCAGCCACAGTGCGCCATCCTGCTCGTAGGTATGGCCGTTGTCGATCAGTTTCTGCACCGCATCGGCCACGCGGCCGCTGCTGTACAGGCTGCTTTCCAGGTAGTAGTTGTCAAAGCGCAGGCGGAAGGCCTGCAGGTCCTTGTCCTGCTCGTTGCGCAGGTAGGCAACGGCAAACTGGCGGATGTTGTCGTAGTCCTCGACATCGCCGTTGGCGGTGAACTCGCGGTCATCGGCCTTGACCGTCTCGCGGTTCAGGAAGGCCTGGGCGATATCGTGGATGTAGTCGCCGTTGTAGAAGTTTTTCGCCAGAGGGTTGTCGGCATCGGTCGGCCAGCAGTCGTCGCCTGGCTTGAAGCCCTTGGCGCGCAGCTGCGTGCTCTTGGTCAGGGTGTCGATCTGCACGCCGGCATCGTTGTAGTAGAACTCGCGCGTGACCTGCAGGCCCTGGCTGGCGAGCAGGTTGCAGATGGCATCGCCGAGTGCGGCCTGGCGGCCGTGGCCGACGTGCAGCGGGCCGGTCGGGTTGGCGCTGACGAATTCGACCAGCACCTGGTCGGCGCGGGCCGGCTGGCTGCCGAAGGCGCTGCCAGCGGCCAGCACTTCGCGCACCACCTGCTGCTTGGCTTCGGGCTTGAGGCGGATGTTGAGGAAGCCGGGGCCGGCAATCTCGATCGCGGCGACCCACTGCTGGTAGGCCGGTTGAGCCTCGAGCGCGGCCTTGAGCTGTTCGCCCAGCGCACGCGGGTTCTGCTTGAGCGGCTTGGCCAGTTGCATGGCGGCGTTGGTCGCCCAGTCGCCATGGGCAGTCTGCTTGGGCAGTTCGAAGGCGGCGCGCGCACCGGCGCCGGGGCTGAGTTTTTCCAGCTCGGCCGCGAGTGCGGCGAGCAGATCGTGTTTGACTTGGAGCATGGCGGCTATTGTAAAGGGGTGCTTGCGACGGTGCTGGCCAATTCCGTGCGTGGCCGGCGGGTCTTGCGGACAGGCCCGGTGCGGATGATGCCTCGGGACAACAGGCGCTAGAATGGATTTTCCCCTCGCCACCATCCTGATCCCTGCCATGGACATGCTGCGCCCGCCCCCCGATGATGCCTTGCGCCGTGTCGTGCACGACGAGGTGCATGCGCGCCCGATGCCGCTGATCACGCTGCCAGCCCGTGTGCTGTATGTGGCGGTGCGGCATGCGGCCGACAACAGCCGCGAACAGGAGCTGGCGCACTTGCAGACCCTGCCGGGCCAGTCAGGCCTGACGCAGGCCGACCTGGCCAGCAGCTTTGCGCGCATGCGCCTGTCGGCGGCCAGCAGCGGCCAGGCCAGCCAGGTGCTGCAGTGGGAGCGCCATACCGAATTTACGCGCTATGTGCTGTTGTTGCCGCTGCCGGCCGGTTGCTGTGCCGGACTGGATCCGCAGCCGCCAGGTATCGATCCGGAAATCCGGCGCTGGCTGGCCGGTATTCCGGGCCAGACGATTGCCGCCATCGACCTCTGGATGCTGCACGACGAGCTGGATCCGGCGCAGACGGAGGATCGCATGGAGCGCGCACGCCGCTGGTTTGCCGCCATGCATGGCGACCCGCAGCAGCCAGTGCGCCTGTTTGGCGCGCAGCTGGGGCAGGGCCATTCCTGGGGCCTGAGTGACTTCCAGATTGGGCCGGATGGGTTCGAGCGCATGCTGGTACTGGCGCCACAGGCCACCAGTGACGAGCGTGCCGGCCGTATCGCGCTGCGCCTGCTGGAGCTCGAAACCTACCGCCTGATGGCCTTGCGCGGCCTGCCCACGGCCAAGCAGCTCGGTCCGTTTCTGCACCAGGCCGAGCAGGAGCTGGTCACCATCACCGGCCAGATGAAGCAGGACGAGGCGATCGAGGAGGAACTGCTGGATCGGCTGATTGCGCTGGCCGCCAGCGTCGAGCGTGCCACCGCCGAGCACGCCTGGCGCTATTCGGCCAGCCGCGCCTACTTTGCACTGGTGCGTGCGCGCATGGACGAGTTGCGCGAAAAGCCGATCCGCGGCACGCAAAGCATGCGCGATTTCATCCAGCGCCGTACCTCGCCGGCCATGGCGACGGTAGCCGCCTCCGAGGAGCGCCTGAGCGCGCTGTCCGAGCGCATCAGCCGCAGCAGCGGCCTGCTGCGCACGCGCATCGATATCTCGGCCGAGCAGCAGAGCCAGCAGCTGCTGCACAAGCTGACGCGTGGCCAGGAACTGCAGACGCGCTTGCAGACCACGGTGGAAGGCCTGTCGATCGCGGCGATCTCGTATTACATGGTGAGCCTGGTGCTGTATGCCGCCAAGGCGGCCAAGGGAGCCGGACTGCTGCCCTGGCAACCGGAAACCGTGGCTGGCGTGTCGATTCCCTTCGTGCTGCTGCTGGTCTGGTGGCTGACGCGGCGCATCCACCACAAGCTCTCGCACGATATCGGCGGCCACTGAGGGCGGCTGCGGCAGGGCCGGGAATCAGCCCTTGATGGTCTGCTCCAGCACGTGCAGCTGCTGGTTCAGGTCCTGGTCGTTGCTGCGTTCCTTGGCGATCTTGCGCACCGCGTGCAGCACGGTGGTGTGGTCGCGCCCGCCAAACATGTCGCCAATCTCGGGCAGACTCTTCTGCGTCAACTCCTTGGCCAGGTACATGGCGATCTGGCGCGGACGCGCGATATGCGCCGGCCGCTTCTTGCTGTGCATGTCGGCGATCTTGATCTTGTAGAAGTCGGCCACCGTCTTCTGGATGTTCTCGACGCTGATCTGGCGGTTCTTGATCGACAGCAGGTCGCGCAGCGCTTCGCGCACCAGCTGGATGTCGATGGCGCGGCCGCTGAAACGCGAGTAGGCGAGGATGTTCTGCAGCGCGCCTTCGAGTTCGCGCACGTTGGCGCGCACGTTCTTGGCGACGAAGAAGGCGACGTCCTCGGACAGCTCCTGGCCCTCGGCCTGCGCCTTGTTCATCAGGATGGCGACGCGCATTTCCAGGCCCGGCGGCTCCATCGCCACGCTCAGGCCGGAATCGAAACGCGACACCAGGCGCTGCGTGATGTTGGCCAGGCCCTTGGGATAGGTGTCGCTGGTCATCACGATGTGGCTCTTTTTGGACAGCAGCGCCTCGAAGGCGTTGAAGAATTCTTCCTGCGTCTTTTCCTTGCCGGCGAAGAACTGCACGTCGTCGATCAGCAGCAGGTCGAGCGAGTGGTAGCGCGACTTGAACTCGTCGAAGGAGTTGCGGCGCGAGGCGGCGACCACGTCGTTCACGAACTGTTCGGCGTGGATGTAGAGCACGCGTGCCTGTGGATCCTGTTGCAGCAGCTGGTTGCCTACTGCCTGCAGCAGGTGCGTCTTGCCCAGGCCGACGCCGCCATAGATGAACAGCGGGTTGTACTTGATGCCGGGCTGGCTCGCCACGTGCAGCGCGGCGGTGCGCGCCATGCGGTTGGCGCTGCCTTCGACCAGGTTGTCGAAAGTGCGGTCACGATCCAGGCGGGAGTCGTATTGCGGGGCAAGGCTGACCGGTAGCTGGTCGGCTGCCAGTACCGGAATCGATACGGCCAGGTCCGGCACCGGTGCCGGGGCGGCATGGCCCGCGGCTCCCTGCTGCTGTTGGCGTGCGGCCTGGATCACGGCGGCGCGTGCCACCGCCGGGCGCGGGGCGCGGGCGGCAATCGTCAGCTCGATCGGCACCGGGCGGTCGGCCAGCTGTTCCAGCACCACTTCCATGCGCTGCAGGAACTGGCTGCGGATCCAGTCCAGCTTGAAGCGGTTGGCGACCTCGATCACCAGCCCGTTGCCGTTGGCGTCAGGGCGCGCCAGCAGCGGCTTGAGCCAGGTGTTGAACTGTTGCGGCGGCACTTCCTGGGCCAGCACGTCCATGCAGGCGTGCCACAGGGCAGCGTCAGTGGATTCTCCGGCGGAGGGAAGGGCTTCTGCAGACATGTCGGAATGGCAAATGAGCAAATCTTGTTGTGGGAATCATGCCTGGATACGGCAGGGCGCGGGAGCGAGCCTGCCGTCGGGCCATTGTGTCTGGCCTGACAGCGCACAGGGGGCAGGGCGGAGCCTGATCTGTGCCGCGGAAGCAGCATTTTAGGCCGGGGCAGGCAATCCGGGGTGGTTTTTTCGCCCCGGTGCACCGCCATACCGGGATAAGTGATTGATCAGATGCGGATTTTTTGTGATAATCACAGGCTTTCCCGAAATTTTACGGGAGAACAGAGGCTGGGCAGTTGCCATTGTGGCGGTTGCAGGCCGGGTCCTGGTGCTCCGGGGCGCGTGTCGTCTGGCCTTGCTAATAACTACATGACCTGAGGATTTTCCCCATGAAACGCACTTACCAGCCTTCCAAGACCCGCCGCGCCCGTACCCATGGCTTCCTGGTTCGCATGAAGACCAAGGGCGGCCGTGCCGTGATCAACGCACGTCGCGCCAAGGGCCGCAAGCGCCTGGCCGTCTGAGTCCGCACGGACGCTGGCCGGCACTAGCCGCCTGCGGCCATGAGCACTCCGGCACGCATGCAGCGCCTGCGCCAACCGGCCCAGTTCCAGGCCGTGATGCAGGGAACTGTGCTGTATCGCACGCCCCATTTCGTGTTGCACGCCTTGCAGTGGCGTCCCGCTTCCGGGACTGCGCCGCAGGGCGCGCAGCCGTGTCAGCGCCGTCTGTTCGCAGACGGCGCTATCGCTATGGGGGTGCTGGTACCCAAGCGCTGGGCCAAGCGCGCCGTCACGCGCAACCTGATCAAGCGCCAGATGCGTGCCATCACGGCCGAACTGGCGTCTGAGCTGCCCCTGCATACAGCCATCGTACTGCGCCTGCGCGCCGGCTTTGACCGGCGCCAGTTCATCAGCGCCAGCTCCGACGCCCTGAAACAGGCGGTGCGTGCCGAGCTGCAGCAGCTGTTTGCGCGTACCGACTGGCGACGCCTGCAGCCGCTAGCGCAGCCGCCTGCCGTGCCGCTTGCGCCATCTGACGCACTGCAACATCCATCTGGCACAATGCAGGGCACACCATGAAGCGCATCCTCATCTCCTGCATCAAGGCCTACCGTCTGCTGCTCAGCCCCTGGCTGGGCAATGGCTGCCGGTTCGAGCCGACCTGTTCCGCGTATGCCATGCAGGCGCTGGAACGGCATGGTGCGGCCGCTGGCAGCTACCTGATGGTGGCGCGCCTGGCGCGCTGCCAGCCCTGGTGCCAGGGCGGATGCGATCCGGTACCCGAGCAGCCGCCGCGCCTGTTCACCCGTTTCACGGGTGCCGGGACTGCGCCTTCCCCCACTCGCGGCGACAGCCCGACTTCAACCCCCTCACGCCCATGATGAACGATATCCGTCGCTCCATTCTGTGGATCATCTTTGCCTTCTCGCTGATCCTGCTCTGGGACCAGTGGCAGATCCACAACGGCCGCAAGGCCACGTTCTTCCCGACCAGCACGCCGCCGGCGGCTACCGCTTCGGCACCTGCCGGCAGCGCCTCCGCTGTTGCGGGCACGGCGGTTGCCGGTGCAGCAGGTGCTGCGGCTCCGGCCGGCGCCGTGGCAGGCCAGCGCATCGACATGACGACCGATGTCTACCAGCTGACCTTTGACAGCAATGGTGGTTCCCTGATCGGTGCCCAGCTGTTGAAGTACCCCGAGCTGTCGAACGATCCGACCAGCACGCCGATCCACCTGCTGCAGAACAACCAGTCCTACCAGTACATGGTGCAAAGCGGCCTGAGCGGCGGTACGCTGCCCAGCCACGTGACGCCGATGACGCTGGTCACGCCCGAGCGCAGCCTGGCCGACGGCCAGGACACGCTGGTGGTGCGCTTCGAATCGGCACCGCAGGGTGGCGTGAAGCTGGCCAAGACCTACACCTTCAAGCGTGGCAGCTACGCCATCGACGTGCAGCACGAGGTGATCAACACAGGTAGCGTACCGGTGGCGCCGCAGCTCTACCAGCAGCTGGTACGTGACGGCTCCAAGGGCCCGGGTGGCAACTTCTTCTACTCCACCTTTACCGGTCCGGCCTTCTACAGCGATGAAGGCAAGTTCCAGAAGGTCGATTTCTCGTCCATCGACAAGGGCAAGGCCGATTACCAGAAGCATGCGCCGGACGGTTACGTGGCCATGGTGCAGCATTACTTTGCCAGTGCCTGGCTGCCGCCGGAAGGCACGGCGCGCGAGAACTACGTGCGCAAGGCCGAGAACCTGTATGCGGCCGGCCAGCTGTTCAATGTCGGCGAAGTGGCGCCGGGCACCAGCAAGACCCTGGGCAGCACGCTGTACGTGGGCCCGCAGGAAGAAAAGATCATGCAGGCGCTGTCGCCCAACTTTGACCTGGTCAAGGACTACGGCTGGCTGACGATCCTGGCACGCCCGCTGTACTGGCTGCTGACTTTCCTGTACGGCTTCCTGCACAACTGGGGCTGGGCGATCGTGGCACTGGTGGTGCTGCTGAAGGCAGCCTTCTTCTGGCTGAACCACAAGGCCTACGCCAGCATGGCCAAGATGAAGGCGATCAACCCCAAGGTGCAGGAGCTGCGCACGCGCTACAAGGACGAGCCGCAGAAGATACAGCAGGAGATGATGCGCATCTACCGCGAGGAAAAGGTCAACCCGCTGGGCGGCTGCCTGCCGATCCTGGTCCAGATCCCGGTGTTCATCGCGCTGTACTGGGTGTTGCTGTCCAGCATTGAGATGCGTGGCGCACCCTGGATCCTGTGGGTGAAGGACCTGTCCACGCCGGACCCGTACTTCATCCTGCCGATCCTGATGACGGCCTCCAGCCTGCTGCAGGTGTGGCTGAACCCGACGCCGCCGGACCCGATGCAGGCCAAGATGATGTGGGCTATGCCGCTGCTGTTCAGCGTGATGTTCTTCTTCTTCCCCGCCGGCCTGGTGCTGTACTGGCTGACGAACAACATCCTGTCGATCGCGCAGCAGTGGTTCATCAACCGCAAGCTTGGCGTCAGCTGATGCCGCTGCCGACGATCACGGCCTGACATGACAAGGGCGCCTGCTTGCAGGCGCCCTTGTTGTCTTGGGGCTGGAAAAAGCGATCAGCTCAGCGGCTGAACACCAGTAGCAGGTTGTTGGCCGGCAGGCTGATGCGCTGGCGCAGTTGCAGGCCGGCGCGGCCGGCTTCTTTCTCTACGTCGGCGAGCTGACGGATGCCCCAGCTGGCATTGCGCTGGCGCAGGTCGGCATCAAAGGCCAGGTTGCTGGGGGCGGTGGGCACATCCTGTTCCAGGTAGGGGCCATAGGTGACCAGCAGGCCATCCGCTGTCAGGTGGCGAGCTGCGCCCTGCATCAGGCCGGGACAGCAGATCCAGGAGGCGATGTGCAGCATGTTGGCGCTGAAGATCAGGTCGAATTGCGCCTTGGCCGGCAAGGGCCAGGGATTGGTACGCACATCCAGTTCGATCGCCGGCTGCACGTTGGCGGCCTCCTGCAGGCGGGCGTGTGCGGCAATCGCCTCGAACAGCTCCTTGTCCATGTCGCTCGGTTGCCACAGCCAGCCGGGTAGTGCCGCGGCAAAGTAGGCGGCATGCTGGCCGGTACCACTGCCGATTTCCAGTGCCTTGCCCTGTTCAGGCAACAGGGGACGCAGGGCGTCCAGGATCGGATCCTTGTTGCGCTCGCTGGCGGCGCTGCTGGGCAGGGTACTGGTGGGCATCGTGTCTCCTCAGGTCGCTATCTGGCGGGCAATAAAACGGTTCAGCCAATCGGGCGTGAACGCCATCACCTTATACAGCATACGCGCATGCAGGCCAACCGGCCAATGTACCCGGCTCCAGCGCGGGCATTGCGCCGCCTGCCAGAGCACTTGCGCCACATCTTCCGGCTGCAGGTGCACGCCCAGACGGCGCAGGCTGAGCGGCTGGTTGCCATCCAGCAGGCCGGTCTGCACGAACAGCGGCATCAGGTCCATCACGCGGATATCCTGAGCCTGCCATTCGATGTTGAGGGATTCGGTCAGGCCGCGTACGAAGAACTTGCTGGCCGAATAGCTGGCCAGTGCTGCCTGGCCGTAGAAGGCAGCACTCGACGCCAGATTGATCACGCGAGCACTGGGGGTATCGCGCAGATAGGGGTGGGCGGCGTGGCAGCCGAGCAGCACGCCATGCACATTGATGCCGATCTGGCGCAGGTGCTGCGCCACACTGGTCTGCTCGAACGGGCCGGACAGCATGATGCCGGCGTTATTCACCAGCAGATCCAGCCGGCCGGTGTGGGCGTGGAAGTGCGCCAGCGCATCGCTCCAGTCTTCAGGGCGCGAGACGTCGAGCCGGAAGCACAGGCAGTTCTGGCTGCCCAGCTCCTGCTCCAGTGCCGCCATGCCGTCCTGATCGATATCGCCAATGCCGACAAACCAGCCCTGCTGTACGAACAGGCGCGCAGTGGCGCGGCCGATGCCGACAGCGGCACCTGAGATGAACAGGCAGGGGCGGGAATCGAAAGAACTGGACATGGCGGAATCTGGGCAAGAGGGTTGCAGGGATCGCCCATAAAAGAACGACCGTTCACCGAAATCATGCCCGATGGCGGCTGCAGCGCCTACCGGCGTTTCCCCGTGGGTGCAGGGCACTCCGTACAATGCCGGAATGTCTGATTTTCCAGGTGCCTGTCTGCCATGCTGAGCCGCTATAACGATCCGATTGCCGCCATTGCCACCGCGCCCGGCCGTGGTGCCGTGGGCATTGTGCGCCTGTCCGGCAAGGGCCTGGCGCCGCTGGTGCAGCAGTTGCTGGCGCGCGAGCTGGCACCACGCGTGGCGACCTATATGCCGTTCCCGGGAGACGATGGCCAGCCGCTGGACCATGGCCTGGCGCTGTGGTTTCCGGCGCCGCACAGCTATACCGGCGAGGACGTGCTGGAGCTGCAGGCGCATGGCGGCAGCGTGGTGCTGCAGATGCTGCTGGCGCACTGCCTGCAGGCCGGCCAGGCGCTGGGCATGCGCGTGGCGCAACCGGGCGAGTTCACCGAGCGCGCCTTCCTGAACGGCAAGCTGGACCTGGCGCAAGCCGAGGCGGTGGCCGACCTGATCGACGCCAGTACCGAAACCGCCGCGCGCAGCGCCAGCCGTTCGCTCAGTGGCGCCTTCAGCCAGGAAATCCACACGCTGCGTGATGCGCTGATCCACCTGCGCATGCTTGTGGAGGCGACATTGGATTTTCCCGAAGAAGAGATTGATTTCCTGCAGCAGGCCGATGCCGCCGGCCAGCTCGCCGGTATCCGCCAGCAGCTGAACGCGATCCGGCGCCAGGCGCAACAGGGCGCACTGCTGCGCGAGGGCATCCAGGTGGTGATTGCCGGCCAGCCCAACGCCGGCAAGAGCTCGCTGCTGAATGCGCTGGCCGGGGCCGAGCTGGCGATCGTGACGCCGATTGCCGGCACCACGCGTGACAAGGTGACGCAGACGATCCAGATCGAAGGCGTGCCGCTGCACGTGATTGATACTGCCGGCCTGCGCGATACAGCCTTGGCCGAGGTGGACCAGGTGGAAGCGATCGGCATCGAACGCGCCTGGAGCGAGATCACGCGTGCCGATGCGGTGCTGTTCCTGCATGACCTGACGCGGGTGGGCGAACCGGATTACGCGGCTGCCGATGCGCTGATCGCCGAACGGCTACGAACACAGCTGCCAGAGCAGGTGCCGGTGCTGCATATCGCCAACAAGGCCGATGCGGTGGCTGCTGCCGGCCAGCAGGACGAAACCCATCTGGCGATCTCGGCCAGGACGGGTGAAGGCCTGGATGTGCTGCGCCAGCGCCTGCTGCAGATCGTCGGCTGGCAGTCCGCGCCCGAAGGCGTGTTCATCGCCCGCGAGCGCCATGTGCAGGCGCTGGAGCGCGTGGCCACGCATGTGGAACTGGCCGATGCGCATCTCAACACCCCGCAGCCGGCGCTGGATATCCTGGCCGAGGAGCTGCGACTGGGGCAGAACGCGCTTAACGAGATCACCGGGGAGTTTTCGCCGGATGACTTGCTGGGGGAGATTTTTGGGAAGTTTTGTATTGGCAAGTGAGTGCCCATCATGAGTAGCAAGCCATTGATCCGCAACAGCACTGCCGAATTTCTGATCTTCACCGGCCAGGCGGGAGAGCAGAGCATCGAGGCGCGTTACGAAGATCAGACTATTTGGCTCTCGCAAAAGCTGATGGCCGAGTTGTTCAGCGTGGATGTACGCACTATCAGCGAACATCTGAAGAACATCTTTGCCAGCGAAGAACTGGCCGCGGAAGCAGTTATCCGGAAATTCCGGATAACTGCCAGTGATGGCAAAAATTATCAGACCCAGTTCTACAACCTCGATGCCATCATTTCCGTCGGCTATCGGGTGAACTCCATACGCGCAACGCAGTTCCGCCAGTGGGCCACTGGCGTCCTGCGTGAGTTCGCCATCAAGGGCTATGTGCTGGATCGCCAGCGCATGGAAAACGGCAGCTTCCTGGGTGAGGATTACTTTGAGCGATTGCTGGCAGAAATCCGTGAAATCCGTCTCAGCGAACGACGCTTTTACCAGAAGATCACCGACATTTATGCCACCAGTGTGGATTACAACAAGGATGCACCGACGACCAAGGCATTCTTCGCCAAAGTACAGAACAAGCTGCATTACGCCATCCACGGCCATACCGCGGCAGAGCTGATCCAGCAGCGGGCTGATAGCAGCAAACCGCATATGGGGCTGACATCGTGGGCGGGTGCCCCTGACGGCAAGATACTGAAAACTGACGTGGCAGTGGCCAAGAACTACCTGAGCAAGGACGAGCTGGAGTCATTGGGCCGTATCGTCAACGCCTATCTGGAGCTGGCAGAGGAGCGCGCCCGTCGCAAGATCCCCATGAGCATGGAAGACTGGTCCCGGCGTCTGGATGCTTTCCTTGAGTTTGATGATCGGGAAGTGCTGCAAGACAGCGGCAAGATATCTGCAAAACTGGCCCAGATGCATGCAGAAAGTGAGTTTGAAAAGTACAGGGTGGTGCAGGATGGCCTGTTTGAAAGCGACTTTGACAAGATCGTGAAAAAGTTGGCTGCCGGTGAACCGGACACCAGTGATGATGCATGAGCGGTAGAGGTTCAGGCTTGATCTGACCGGTTACCCCGGCCGCCTCCGATACGCCCCCGGCGCACTCCCCGTCCACTCCCGGAACGCCCGCTGAAAACTGGTCGGATCACCAAAGCCGACCAGCTGGCCAATCGCCGCCACCGGCAGCCGGCCTTGCGTCAGCTGCTGGATCGCCACATCACGCCGCAGCGCGTCCTTGATGCCCTGGAAGCTGCTGCCCTCGGCCTGCAGCTTGCGTGCCAGCGTGCGCTTGGAAAAATGCAGGGCGGCGGCGACTTCGGGCAGGCTGCAGGGCTGCTC
Organism: Ramlibacter sp.; assembly: GCA_012729605.1. Lineage (GTDB taxonomy): Bacteria > Pseudomonadota > Gammaproteobacteria > Burkholderiales > Burkholderiaceae_C > Brachymonas > Brachymonas wangyanguii. The sequence continues at coordinate 33,770 of JAAYCV010000018.1, forward strand.
CAGCCGTGGCTGAAGGTATTCGCGCACACGGTGGCTGATGATGTGCTCGGCGAAGGAGACGAACATCCAGTCGCCCGGCGCGCGTGCCAGAAAACCGGGAATCGATGCCGCATTCTGGCGCACTGGCATCTGCAGCTGCGGCAGGGCAAACCAGAGCGCCATCTCCGGCTGGCCAAAGCGCTGCGGGCCGGGATAGAGGAAGACCGATTCGGCGCCTTGTTCCGGCCTCGAGTGGCTGAAATCGACCCGTGCCAGCGGGATTTTCTGGCCGGCCAGCCAGGAGGCGATGCCGTGCACCAGCTTCAGCATCATCTTTTGCGCAAACAGGTTCTGCTGTACGGCTTCGGTGCGTGGCTGCAGCGCAATTTGCACGAGTGGGCCGTGCGGCCGCAGCGCAAAGTGCAGGTCGTCCAGCTGCAAGCGGAAATACTGGCAAAAGCGGTTCATCGCCGTCAGCAGGCTGGGGGAGCCGATCAGGCTCAGGCAGAGGAACTTGAGCGTGCCGCCACGCAGCGGTCGCGCAAACATGCCCGGGGTTTCATCGTCATGCAACTGCGCCAGCAGGCGGTACAGCGTGGCGAACTGGCCAGTAGTGACGCGGGCACCCGCCTGTTGCAGCAGCGCCGGGGCGATGCCGGCCTGCTGCACGCAGCGCAGCTGCTGGGCGGTGTCTGATCCGCTGCCCTGCAGCAGGGCGCGTACCAGATCGATGGCGATGGTGGGCTGGGAAGTCTGCATGATCGGATTGGCGGAATATGCCATGTTTTAGGCAAAGGCGGCAAACCCGATAGTAGTAGCCTCTGCCTAGAATCAGATCAGTTTCCTGAATAAAAACCGATATCAGTGTAAACCCTTGGGTCTGTGGCAGGCCATTTCTCAACGGAATGCGCTCTGGCAGATCTTGTCATGATCCAGCCTTTGAGAACCATCCCATGCAGTTCCAGCTCACCGAAGAACAAGCCATGATCCAGCAGCTGGCGGCCGATTTTGCCCGCCAGGAAATCGCGCCGCTGGCGGCGCAGGCCGACCGCGACCAGCAATTCCATGTGCCGCTGCAGCAGCAGGCGCTGGCGCTGGGCCTGCTGAATATCGCCATGCCGGAAGCCTACGGCGGCGCCGGCCTGGGATCGCTGGAAGTGGTCCTGGTGACCGAGCAGCTGTGCCGTGCCTGCCTGGGGCTGGGCACCACGCTGTGCGTGAATGCGCTGGCAGCCGAGCCGATCCTGCTTGGTGGCAGCGAGGAGCAGAAGCAGCAGTGGCTGCCGCGCCTGACGCGAGATGGCGAGTTTGCCAGTTTTGCCCTGACCGAACCCGGGGCCGGCTCCGATGCCGCCGGCATTCGCACCACAGCCGTGCGCGATGGCGACAGTTATGTGCTCAATGGCAGCAAGATGTGGATTTCCAACGCTTCGCTGGCGAGCTTTTTTGTCGTGTTCGCCAAGACCGATCCGGCTGCCGGCCACAAGGGCATCAGCGCCTTTATCGTCGAGCGCGACAGCCCGGGCCTGACAGTGGGCGAGCCGCTCGGCAAGCTCGGCCAGCGCGCCGCGCCGACTTGTGAGGTGTTCTTCAACGATGTGCGCGTGCCGCTGGCGCAGCGCATTGGTGCCGAGGGCGAAGGCTTTGCCCTGGCGATGCGCACCTTTGACCAGTCGCGACCGATGGTGGCGGCATTTGGCCTGGGGCTGGTGCAGCGCTGCATCGACGAGGCGCTGCCCTATGCCTGTGAGCGCAAGTCCATGGGGCAGCGCCTGATCGACCACCAGGCGATTGCGCACAAGCTGGCCGAGATGCAGATCCGGCTCGAGGCTTCGCGCCTGCTGACCTACCAGGCAGCCTGGCAGGCCGACCAGGGTCAGCGCAACACGCTGCAGGCCTCGGTCGCCAAGGCCTATACCTCCGATGCTGCCATGTGGGCGGCGAGCGAAGCGATCCAGGTGCTGGGCGGCATGGGCTACAGCACCGAATACCCGGTGGAAAAGCTGCTGCGCGATGCCAAGGTGCTGCAAATCTACGAAGGCACCAGCGAAATCCAGCGCAGCATCATCGCGCGCGAGATGGAGCGCAATCTGGCGCAGGGCCGCTAAGTAACCGCCAACACAAGGATTACCGACATGATCATGGCCAACGATCCCGTTATTCTGAGCGCCGTGCGCACGCCGTTTGGCAAGCGCAAGGGCGCCCTGCGTGAGATGCGTCCGGACGAACTGCTGGCAGGCATGCTGCAGCAGGCGCTGCAACAGGCTGGCGTGCCGGCAGAGCAGATTGGCGACGTGATAGCCGGCTGCGTCAGCCAGGCCGGTGAGCAGGGCGCGAATATCGCGCGCCAGGCGGTGTTGCTGGCCGGCCTGCCGGCCAGCGTGCCCGGCGTCAGCCTGAACCGCATGTGCGGCTCCAGCCAGTATGCCGTGCACGCGGCAGCACAGGCGATTGCCTCCGGCGATCTGGACTTTGCCATCGGCTGCGGCGTGGAAAGCATGAGCCGCGTGCCGATGTTCCTGGACCTGACGCTGGGCCGGCATGCCTTTGCCGGATTCGACAATCTGCACCCGGGCATCCTGCAGCGCTTTGCCATTCCGCATCAGGTCGAAAGCGCCGAGCGCATTGCCGAACAGTGGCAGCTCAGCCGTGCCGATTGCGATGACTTTGCGCGTGAGAGCCATCGTCGCGCCCATGCCGCGCGACAGGCCGGTCTGACGGGCGGTGCCGTTCCGGTGGCCGGCGTCGATGCCGAGGGCCAGCCGATCACATTGGAATTCGACGAGGGCGTACGCGCCGTGATCGATGCGGAGAAGATGGCTGCCATGACCCCGGTGTTCCGCAGCCCGGAGCAGGGCGTGGTGACGGCGGCCAATGCCAGCCAGATGTCCGATGGTGCCTCGGCCGTGCTGCTGGCCAGTCGTGCCGCGGCCGAAGCGCATGGCCTGCGCCCGCGCGCGTGTTTCCGCGCCCGCGTGGTGGTCGGCTCCGATCCGATCCTGCAGCTCACCGGCGTGATTCCGGCAACCCATGCCGCTCTGCAAAAAGCCGGCCTGCAACTGGCCGACATGGACTGGATCGAGGTCAACGAGGCGTTTGCCAGCGTGGCGCTGGCCTGGGCACGCGAGTTCGATGCCGACATGGACAAGCTCAACCCCTGGGGCGGCGCAATTGCGCATGGCCATCCGCTGGGCGGTACCGGCGGCGGCCTGCTGGCCAAGCTGCTGGCCGGGCTCGATCACGTCGATGGCCGCTTCGGCCTGCAGGTGATGTGCATCGGCCATGGCATGGCCACTGCCACGGTGGTGGAGCGCCTGCCGGCCTGATCGGCTGGTAAAAACGATAATGAGGAGACAAGACATGACATCGACCCTGCTGCCGACTATCCGCCGCACCATTCGCAACACCCTGGGCGATGCGCTGCAGCGCGCCGTGCGCCGCTTCCCGGCCAAGGAGGCGCTGGTATTTGGCGAGCGCCGCTGGACGTACCAGGCGCTGAACCAGGCGGTCAACCGCATCGCCCACGGGCTGCTGGCGCAAGGCCTGCAACCGGGCGACCGCGTGGCCGCCTATGGCAAGAATTCCGATGCCTACGTGCTGCTCTGGCTGGCCTGCAACCGCGCCGGTCTGGTGCATGTGCCGGTCAATTTTGCCCTGACCGAATCCGAGCTGACGTACATCGTGGTGCAGTCCGGTGCGCGTGCACTGATCGCGGACACCAGCCTGCAGACGCAGGTTGAACAGGTGTGCGCAAGCCTGCCCTGTGAATTCCACGGCAGTTTCTATGGCGGCAGCGGCCTGGATGTGCTGGCACTGGCGAACGGCAACGGCCCGGTGGAGGCGCCCGACATCGAGATTGACGAAAACGCCGTCTGCCAGATTCTCTACACCTCAGGCACCACGGCGGCGCCCAAGGGCGCGATGATGACGCATCGCTCGCTGCAGGCCGAGTACGCCAGCTGCATTGCCGCGCTGGAGCTGCAGGCCTCGGACCGTTCGCTGGCCTCGCTGCCGCTGTACCACTCGGCGCAAATGCATGTGTTCCTGATGCCGCACCTGCTGGTCGGCGCCACCACCTTCCTGATCCCGGCGCCACTGCCCGAGGCCTGCTTCCAGGCGATCCAGCAGGAAGGCATTACCTCGTTTTTTGCACCGCCCACGGTGTGGATCGCACTGCTGCGCCATGCCGGGCTGGAAACGCACGACCTGTCCAGCCTGCACAAGGGCTATTACGGCGCCTCCATCATGCCGGTCCCCGTGCTGGAAGAGCTGCGCCAGCGCCTGCCGCGCGTGCGCCTGTTCAACTGCTACGGCCAGAGCGAGATTGCGCCGCTGGCGACCGTGCTGTCACCGGAAGAGCATGCGATCCAGCCGGCCTCGGCCGGCCGTCCGGTGCTGAACGTCGAAACGCGGGTCGTCGATGACGAGATGAACGACATGCCGGTGGGCGAGATGGGCGAGATCGTGCACCGCTCGCCGCAGGTCATGGTCGGCTACTGGGACAAGCCGGAACAGACCGCCGAAGTGTTCGAAGGTGGCTGGTTTCATTCGGGAGATATCGGCTATTTCGATGCAGATGGCTTCCTGTTCGTGGTTGATCGCGTCAAGGACATCATCAACACCGGTGGCGTGGTGGTGTCCAGCCGCGAGGTCGAAGAGGCGCTTTACACCCATCCGGCCGTCGCCGAGGTGGCGGTGATCGCGCTGCCGGACCAGCGCTGGATCGAGGCGGTCACTGCCGTGGTCTGCCTGAAGCAGGGCGCCAGCGCGACGCAGGAGGAGCTGGTGGCCTACGCGAAAACGAAGCTGGCACCGTTCAAGGTGCCCAAGGCGGTGCATTTTGTCGATGACCTGCCGCGCAGCACGGCCGGCAAGCTGCTCAAGCGCGAACTGCGTCGGCAGTTTGCGGTGGCGTCGGCCTGAGTCATCAGCCGGGCTTCAGGCCAGCCAGCCCGTTCGCAGCGATACCCCGGTGGCGACAAAGACGATGCCGATCAGCGTCACCGGCACGATGTGCCAGGCCATGTCGGTCAGTTTGCCGGGCTGGTGTAGCCGGGGAATCACGCGAAAACGTGCATCCAGTGCCAGCAGCACCGTAAGGAGTAGCAGAAACAGCTTGATGCCGATAAGGCGTGTGACCGGATCGCCAAACGCCAGCCATTGGCCGTGATCAGGCTGCAGTTGCATCGCCATCCAGAATCCGGTGATGACCTGGACCAGCAATGCCGGCATGCCGATGCGCTCGTAGGCCGATTCGAACTTCAGCAGTCCGTCCACATCCTGCTCACGCAACACGCGTGGTAGCACGGTGCAGGCCAGGATCAGGTGGCCTCCGGTCCAGACCGTGGCACCCAGTACATGCAGCAATAGCGCCCATCCGTACATGATCCGGCCTTCCTAGCTCGCATCGGCCGGCAGGTTGAACACCTGCCGCAGATAGGTCAGGTAGCCTTCGTCCTCGACCATGGTCTTGCCCGGGGTGTCGGAAATCTTCGCCACCGGCTGGTCATTGCAGCGCACCATCTTGAGCACGATTTGCAGCGGCGCCGGCCCCAGGTCGTTCATCAGGTTGGTGCCCACCCCAAACGCGGTCTGGCAGCGGCCGGCAAAGCGGTCGTGGATTTCGATGCAGCGCGGGATCGTCAGGCCATCGCTGAAGATCAGCAATTTTGTCAGCGGATCACAGCGGTTGGCCGCGTAATGCGCGATCATGCGCTCACCCCAGGTGAACGGATCGCCGCTGTCATGGCGCACGCCATCGAACAGCTTGCAGAAATACATGTCGAAATCGTTCAGGAAGGCTTCCATGCCGTAGACGTCCGACAGCGCAATGCCGAGGTCGCCGCGGTATTCCTGCGCCCACTTCTCGAAGGCGAATTTCTGGCTGTCGCGCAGGCGCGGTCCCAGCGCCTGGCAGGCCTGCAGGTATTCGTGCGCCATGGTGCCCATCGGGCGCAAATCCATTTCCTTGGCGTACAGCACGTTGCTGGTGCCGGTGAGCTGGCTGTGGCTGTCAGTGCCCAGGCGCGCCTTCATGATCTGCAGCACCTCCTGCTGCCAGGCACCGGAGAAGCGCCGGCGTGTGCCGTAATCGGCCACTTTCACACCGGGATGCTGCTGCAGCAGGTCCAGCTTGTCTTCCAGCCGGCGGCGGCCTTCGCTCCAGTCCAGCCCGGGCGAGGTGTTGCGCGTATAGACCTCGCTCACGATCGCCAGGATCGGGATCTCGAACAGGATGGTGTGCAGCCAGGGGCCGCGGATGCGGATATCGATCTCGCCATTGTCCAGCGGCGTCAGCGTCACGGCCTTGTCGTTCAGCTTGAACAGCGCCAGGAAGTCGACAAAGTCGCTGCTGATGAAGCGCAGGCTGCGCATGTAGGCGAGTTCGTCTTCGGTAAAGCGCAGCTGGCAGAGCAGGCGGATTTCCTCGCGGATTTCCTCCAGATAGGGCGTGAGCTGCACGCCGGCTGAGCGGCACTTGAACTTGTATTCGACCTGGGCGGCGGGAAACTGGTGCAGCACCGCCTGCATCATGGTGAACTTGTACAGGTCGGTATCGAGCAGGCTCTGGATGATCATGGCGGCGTCGTGGGAAGGTCTGTTGATCGTTCAAGCATACTGCCAAATGCGGGGTACGGCGTGCGGTATTGGGATATCCGCCGCGGCGCAAGTCCATGCAGGGTAGACCAATCCCGCTACGCTGGCTGGCCACCTTGGCCGGTGCGCCAGGCAAGGCGGTTCATGTCGGCAATGGTAGCGAAAACGGCAGCAGCTTCGCGGTATTCATCGCATCGGCGAGGGCGCGGTGGTGCTGCCCTTCGAGAACCAGTCCAACCAGCTGGAGGGCCGTGCCCATGCCGGTCTGCCGGATGCCGCGCCGTTGTGCAAACGCCGCCTTCAGGTTCAGGTGCTGCCAGCCGGCCAGTGGATGGGGAGTCTGGTGCTGCTGGCAATCGCGCAGGATCTGGCGCGCATCGTACTGGCCCCAACTCGCCCAGATCGGTTCAGGGACTGCATGCAGACTGGCAAAGTCGGCCAGCTCAGCTGCCACCTCCGGCCAACAGGCGGCCGTATCCACATCTTGCTGCGAAATGCGCGTCAGTTCGCGACAGAAGTTGCTCAATAGCGGCTTTTGCACTGGTCGCACAAAGCGCTGGAAGGTGTCCCGTACCGTACCATCCGGCGTGGCCCAGCAGGCGCCGACCTCGATGATTTCCATATCGGCGATGCCGCTCTGGTGTTCTTCGCAGGTGGCTTCGAGATCGATGACCAGGATCATGCAGGGTCCTCAACCAGCCAGCGCCAGCCTGGCACCAAAGCCAATAAACAGGCCACCAACGGTTCCAGTAGCGGACGCTGCCAGCCGGCGTCGCCGCTGGAAAACCCCGGCCAGCCAGCTGCCGCCCAGGATCAGTACCGCCAGGTACAGCATGCTGAAAAACTGCACGATGATCCCCAGGATCAGGAAGGACAGCGCTGGCCAGGCATAGTCCGGCGAGACAAACTGGATGAAGAAGGAGACGTAGAACAGGATTGCCTTGGGATTCAGCAGGCTGATCAGCAGCGCTACGCGGAATGGCCGGTCCTGCCGTGGCGCGCTGGCTGGCGCAGCGGCCTGCTCCGGCTGGCGCCAGCGCGCGATAGCCGCGCGCAGCAGGCCCAGGCCAAGAAACACCAGATAGCCGGCCCCGGCATACTTGAGCAGCACGAACACCGCCGGATAGGCTTTCAGCAGCGAGGCCACGCCAGTTGCGGCCAGCACCATCAGGATCAGGTCACCCATGAAGATGCCGGCGGCGCCCCAGAATCCAGCCGCCACGCCCTTGCGCGAGGACACCGTCATCACGTAAAGCGAATTCGGCCCCGGAATCAGCACGATGAAAATCGTGCCGAGGATGAAGGTGGCGAGGTCGGTGACGCCGTAGAACATGGCGAGCGCAGGAGCCGCAGGTGCTGCTCCCTGCGGCAGCTGTGTTGCTTAGCCGCAGCTCCCCATATGCCCGCACTGTGTGCAGTAATCGCAGCCATCCTTGCGGATCATGGCGTGCGCGCCGCATTCGGGACACTTTTTGCCGGCCATCACCGGCAGCAGGTTCTGCTGCTGGCTCATCACGTCAGGCGTGTGGTTGGGCGAGGGCGCATCGATGTCCTGCAGCGGCAGTTCCATCTGGCTGCGCTCGGCGATCAGGTTCTGCAGCGCGTAGGCAATTGCGGCCACTTCGGAATCGTGCCAGCGCGGCACCAGTGTGCCGTCGGCCTTGGCGTAGGTGCCCAGACGCACCGGGCCGCGGTCCCAGCTGACCTTGCGCAGGTCGTCCAGCGCACGGTCCAGGAAGCCGCCACGCGCGGCCAGCGACAGCGAACGCATGGTGGCGGTAATCCATTGCTGCGATTCGCTACTCTGGCCCACCGGCATGAAGAATTCGATGGCGCGCTCGACATTGCGGCCGTCTTCGCCTTCGATCGGCATGAAGGAGACGATCAGGTACAGGCGCTGCTTGCCTTCCTGTGTCCAGTATTCGATCTTCTCGGCCACGGCGTTCAGCGCGCCCTTGGGGCGGCTTTCGATCACCACGCGCATCGGATCGACCGGTTCGGCGGCGGGAGCGGCCGGCTTCGGCTCTTCCTTCTTGGCCGGCGTGGCTTCCAGCACGGCACCCAGGATGCTGTTCGGGCGGTAGGTGGCCAGGCCCTTCAGGCCGGCGCGCCAGGCGTGGTGGTACAGGTCCTTGAAGTCCTCGTAAGGGTAGTCGGCCGGGATGTTGACCGTCTTGGAGATCGAGGTATCGATGAAGGGTTGCACCGCCTGCATCATGCCGACGTGATCGGCGGCAGACATTTCCAGCGCCGAGACGAAGTACTCGGGCAGCTTGGCGTCCTGGCCATGCAGCGCGTGGTACAGGCGGTAGGCGTGGTCTTCCACCACGTACTCGCTGGTGGAGCCGTCTGCTTCGCGCTTGCGGCGTGTGTAGGTCCAGGAGAAGGCCGGTTCGATGCCGTTGGAGGCGTTGTCGGCAAAGGCCAGGCTGACCGTGCCGGTAGGCGCGATTGATAGCAGGTGGCTGTTGCGCAGGCCGTGCTTCTTGATGTCGGCCTTGATGTCGGCCGGCAGGCGGCTGGCAAAGCTGTCGTTGCCCAGGTAGGCCTTGGCGTCAAACTTGGGGAAGGCGCCTTTTTCCTTGGCCAGCTCCACGGACGCGCGGTAGGCGGCATTGCGCATGCGCTCGCCGATCTGGGCGGCCATCTGGCGGCCCTCCTCGCGGTCATAGCGCAGGCACAGCATGCTCAGGGCGTTGCCCAGGCCGGTAAAGCCGACGCCGATACGGCGCTTGGCGGCGCTTTCCTCGCGCTGCTGCTCCAGCGGCCAGAAGGTCACGTCGAGCACGTTGTCGAGCGCGCGCACCTGGATCGCCACGGATTTCTCGAAAGCGTCAAAGTCGAAGCTGGCGGTGCCGCCTACATTGAAGGGATGGCGCACGAAGCGCGTCAGGATCACCGGACCCAGGTCGCAGCAGCCGTAGCTCGGCAGCGGCTGTTCGCCGCAGGGGTTGGTCGCCGCGATCTCTTCGCAGTAGTTCAGGTTGTTGTCGCGGTTGATCTGGTCGATGAACAGGATGCCCGGTTCGGCAAAGTCGTAGGCCGACTGCATGATGGTGTTCCACAGCTCACGCGCCGGCGTCTTGCGGTAGACCCAGTTGCCGTCATCGCGCTGGTAGGCGCCGGCGTCCATCACCTTCTTGCCGGGCTTGGCCTTGTGCACCAGTTCCCAGTCGGTGCCGTCGGTCACGGCCTGCATGAAGCCGTCGCTCACGCCGACCGAGACGTTGAAGTTGTTCCAGCGGCCCGGCGTGCGCTTGGCCGTGATAAATTCCAGCACGTCCGGATGGTCGATGCGCAGCACGCCCATCTGGGCGCCACGGCGTGCGCCGGCGCTCTCTACCGTGGAGCAGCTCTGGTCAAAGACGTTGATGTAGCTGCACGGGCCGGAGGCGATGCTGGCCGTGCCCTTGACCTGGGCACCCTTGGGGCGGATGCGGGAGAAGTCGTAACCGACGCCACCGCCACGGCGCATGGTTTCGGCCGCTTCGCGCAGGGCCTCGTAGATACCGGGGAAGCCTTCGTCGTCAAAACCCTGGATGCAGTCGCCCACCGGCTGCACAAAGCAGTTGATCAGCGTGGCCTGGATGTCGGTGCCGGCAGCGCTCATGATGCGGCCTGCGCCGATCGCGCCGGCGCGCAGGTTCTCCAGGAACTTCTGCTCCCACTCGGCACGCAGTTCGGGCTTTTCGGCACCGGCCAGCGCGCGGGCAACGCGGGCGTAGATCTCGTCGGCGGAGGATTCACCGGCCTTGCAGTATTTCTCCTGGATCACGTCCTTGCTGATCGGTTGTTCGGGCAGTTCGAGGGTAGACAGGGGGTGGCGGGCAGGAGTATCCATGGCAGACATCACATCAGTTCAATAGGGGGCGTACAAGGGGAAACGGCATGCTGTGCCGGGGTGCAGGGGCTGTGTTCTTGTAGCCTCTGGTGGGCTTTTTTGCTTGTGCCCTGCAGGGGCAGCATGCCGTGTCGATCAGTCCAGTTTAGCTGGTTTGGGGGGAGTTGGCCGATCGGGGAAATGCCTGATAAATCAGCATTCTGCCGCAAGCCCTTGAGCCGCTTGCGTTTCGCGACCGGGCGTGCGGGAAAGTGTATTGTATCAGGCTGTTACAGCCGGGCGCTCGCCGCTGACGAGCCAGTTGAGCAGGTCTTCGACCGGGCGGATCTGGTTGCCGAAAGGCAACACGCCGGCACCGCGGAAGAACAGGCCCTTGTTGACTTCGCCGCGCTGGGCATCGGCCAG
>JAAYCV010000003.1 GCA_012729605.1 Ramlibacter sp.
CCAGCCGTAGCCCGCAGGTGGACGGCGTGCTGGCGCGGCGCCAGCCCGGCTCCACGCTCAAGCCCTTTCTCTACGGCCAGGCGTTGGCCGAATCGCGCCTGACCGCCGCCTCGCTGCTGGACGATTCGCCGGCAGCGATCCCGACGCAGAGCGGCCTCTATATCCCGCAGAACTACGACCGCCATTTCAAGGGCTGGACTTCGTTGCGCATGGCGCTGGGCAACTCCTACAACGTGCCGGCCGTGCGCACCATCGGCATGGTCGGCGTCAACCCGTTTGCGCAGCAGCTGCAGCAGTTTGGCATCCGGCTCGATCGCACCGGCGATTACTACGGCTACAGCCTGGCGCTCGGCAGCCCGGAAATGAGCCTGCTGGAACTGACCAACGCCTACCGCGCCCTGGCCAATGGCGGCCGCTGGACGCCGGTGCGCACGCGGTTGGACGAGGCGATCCCGGCCACGGCGCAACGCCAGGCGCTGGATGCACGCGCCAGCTACCTCATCGGCGACATCCTGTCCGACAACCATGCGCGCCTGACCACCTTCGGCATCAACAGCGTGCTGCGCACACGCTTCTGGAGCGCGGTCAAGACCGGCACCAGCAAGGACATGCGCGACAACTGGGCGATCGGCTGGAGCGAACGCTATACCGTGGGCGTCTGGATCGGCAATGCCGAAGGCGATGCGATGTGGGATGTCAGCGGCAGCAGCGGCGCGGCACCGATCTGGGCCGAGCTGATGCAGCTGCTGCACGCCGAGCTGCCCAGCCACGCACCGACACCGCCACGCGGCCTGCTGCGCCAGCCGGTGCGCTTTGGCCCGGGTGACGATGGCCAGCCGCTGGAGGCGGCACGCAGCGAATGGTTTATCGCCGGCACGCAGCAGGCGCTTTTTGCCCTGCCGAACCAGCCCGCATCCCGCCAGCTGTCGCCGCGCATCGACAGCCCGGCCGACGGCACGATTCTGGCGCTGGACCCGGATATCCCGCCGCAACGCCAGCGTCTGCTGCTGCGCACGCGTGCGGCGCAGGGCCAGTGGTGGATTGACGGCAAGCAGGTCGGCCAGGGCCAGCAGGCCGGCTGGCTGCCCTGGCCGGGCCGCCACACCATCCAGCTGCGCCAGCCTGATGGCCGCGTCATTGATCAGGTGCAGATCGAGGTGCGCGGCGCCGGCGTGGTGGCGCAAAACCGGTAAAACCCGCTGCAGTCCAGGCCGCAGAATCGCGTAATATGCCCGCTTTGCCGACCACAAGCCGATGCTTTCCAGGAGCACACCATGCCCACCATCACCTGTATCGAAGACCTGCGCCAACTGGCGCAAGCACGCGTGCCGCGCATGTTCTACGACTATGCCGATGCCGGCTCGTACACCGAAGGCACCTACCGCGCCAACGAGGACGATTTCCGCCGCATCCAGTTCCGCCAGCGCGTCGCGGTGAACCTGGAAAACCGCAGCACCAGCGCGCCACTGCTGGGCCAGGATTACCGCATGCCGGTGTATCTGGCCCCCACCGGCCTGACCGGCATGCAGCATGCCGATGGCGAGATGCTGGCGGCGCGTGCCGCCAAGGCCTTTCGCGTGCCCTTCACCCTGTCCACCATGAGCATCTGCTCGATCGAGGACGTGGCCGAGGCCACCGGCGGTCACCCGTTCTGGTTCCAGCTCTACGTGATGCGGGATCGCGATTTCATGGTTCGCCTGATCGACCGCGCCCGCGCCGCCAACTGCTCGGCACTGGTGCTGACGCTGGATCTGCAGGTGCTGGGCCAGCGCCACAAGGACATCAAGAACGGCCTGAGCACGCCGCCCAAGCCGACCCTGGCCAACCTGATCAATCTGGCGACCAAGCCGCGCTGGTGCCTGGGCATGCTGGGTACCAAGCGCCGCACCTTCCGCAACATCGTCGGCCACGCCAGCAGTGTGAGCGATGTCAGCTCGCTCTCGACCTGGACCGCCGAGCAGTTTGACCCGACGCTGAGCTGGGACGACGTGGCCGAGATCAAGCGCTACTGGGGCGGCAAGCTGATCGTCAAGGGCATCATGGAGCCGGAAGATGCCCGCCTGGCGGTGCAGCACGGTGCCGATGCCATCGTCGTCAGCAACCATGGCGGCCGCCAGCTTGATGGCGCGCCCAGCTCGATCCAGGCACTGCCGACGATTGTCGAGGCGGTCGGTGACCAGGTCGAGGTGCACATGGACGGCGGCGTGCGCAGCGGTCAGGACGTGCTCAAGGCCTGGGCACTGGGTGCGCGCGGCATCTCGATTGGCCGCGCCTTCCTCTACGGCCTGGGTGCCCTGGGCGAGGCTGGCGTCAGCAAGACGCTGGACATCATCCACAAGGAACTGGACATCAGCATGGCCTTCTGCGGCCATACGCGCCTGACGGATGTCACGCGCGATATCCTGATTCCGGGCAGCTACCCGCTGCCGCGCTGAGGCCGCAGGCGTTACCAAGTGCAAGAGCGGCCCGCTGCGACCGCCCGGTCATCGCAAAGCCGGGCGGCTGAGGCACAATAGGCAGATACGCGCTGCCGCTGTCCGGCAGCCGGTTTGCTACAGATTTGCACGATACCCACATGAAGTCTTCCATCCCTTCCCGCCTGCATTCCGGCCTGTGGCTGGCCGCTTCTGCCCTGGCCCTGGCGGCCTGCACCAATGTCTACTACCCGCCCGCCACTGGCGGCGCTCCGGTGGTGGATGCCAGCGTTGGCAGCGGCACGCTGCCGGCCAGCAATGGCACGGCTCCCGCCCAGACGGCGGTACCGGCCGCACCGGTGGCCAGCGATGCCCCGCTGCAGGGCCTGCACCTGCAGGCTGGCACCTTCTCCAGCCACGAGAATGCCGACCGCATGGCCAACAGCATCCGCAACAAGGTGCCCAGCCTGTCGGCCAAGGTGCATGTGGCACCGCGCAACAACAACTGGCGCGTGCTGATCGGCCCGTTTGCCAGCGAGCAGGAGCGCATGGAAGCCGGCGGCTACATCCGCACCGAAACCGGTAGCGAAGTCGTCAACGCCGCCCCCTGACCGCATCCCCGAGGTGAGTACGGAGAGCACTCCGTCCCCGTCCCGCAACCGGCGCATCGCGCATCTGGACATGGATGCGTTCTTTGCCTCGGTCGAACTGCTGCGCTACCCGCAGTTGCGTGATCTGCCCGTGGTCATCGGCGGCAGCCGCCACAACCCGAACCACCCGCTGCAGCTGGCCTGGGCCGGCCGGCTGCACGAGATTCCGCTGGAACAGTTCCCGCGCCTGCGCAGCTATGCCGGGCGCGGCGTCATCACCACCGCCACCTACCCGGCACGCCAGTTTGGCGTCGGTTCGGCCATGGGCCTGATGAAGGCGGCACGGCTCTGCCCGGACGCAATCCTGCTGCCGGCCGATTTTGAGCGCTACCGGGATTTTTCGCGACGCTTCAAGGCCGTCATCACCGGCATCGCCCCGGTGATGCAGAACCGCGGCATCGACGAGGTCTATATCGATTTCACCGAGGTGCCGGATGGCCAGCTGGACGGCGGCCGCGTGCTGGCCGAGCGCATCCGGCGCGGCATCCTGGACGCCACCGGCCTGACCTGCTCGGTCGGCGTGGCGCCGAACAAGCTGCTGGCCAAGATGGCAAGCGAGTTCAACAAGCCGAATGGCATCAGCATCGTGCACGAGAGCGATCTGCAGACGCTGATCTGGCCGTTGCCCTGCCGCAAGATCAAGGGGATCGGACCCAAGTCCGGTGCCAAGCTGAAGCAGCACGGCATCGAGACGATTGGCGAGCTGGCGGCGCGCGATCCGCTCTGGCTGATGCAGCAGTTTGGAAAGAGCTACGGCCACTGGCTGCACGAATCCGCCTGGGGCCGCGACGACAGCCCGGTGGTGACGCACAGCGAGCCGGTCAGCATCAGCCGCGAAACCACGTTTGACCGCGACCTGCACGCAGTCCATGACAAGGCCGAACTGGGGCAGATTTTCACGCGCCTGAGCCAGCAGGTAGCGGCCGACCTGCAACGCAAGGGCTATGTGGCACGCACCTTTGGCATCAAGCTGCGCTATACCGATTTCCGCATCGCCACGCGTGACCAGACGGTGGACCACTACACCACCGATGCGGTCGAGATCCGGCGCCACGCCGGCCAGTGCCTGAAGCGCGTGGACCTGACGCGCCATTTCCGCCTGCTGGGCGTGCGCGCCAGCAACCTGCTGCCGCTGGCCGAGTGGGAAGCCGATCCGCATGCCGGACTCGCGCAGGATGACGGCATGACGCTCAGCCTGTTCTGAGGCGCCGCCGCGTTGTTTTTACGCAGAAAAACCCTGCTCGCATCGCGTGATGAATGAAAATCATTGTCATTCACGTTATATACTGGCATCCGTCCGGCAGCTCCTGCGAGCTGCCTTTTTCTGACCGGAGACCTTGCTTCCATGTCCACATCGCCCTCTTCCCGTACCCAGCTGGCCCTGACCGGCATCGCCCTGGCTGCCAGCGTGCTGGCTGCTCCTGCTGCCTACGCCCAGGCCAAGGAGCTGAACATCTACTCGGCACGTCACTACCAGACCGACCAGCAGCTGTACGACGGTTTTGCCAAGGCGCACAACGTCAAGATCAACCGCGTGGACAGTGACGATGCCGGCGTGATGCAGCGCCTGCGCGCCGAGGGTGCCGCTTCGCCCGCTGACGTGGTGCTGATGGTGGATGCGGCCCGCCTGTCCATGGCCGACAACGCCGGCCTGTTTGCCCCGATCAAGTCCAGCGCGCTGGAAAAAGCCGTGCCGGTGCAGTACCGCGCTGCGGCCACGGCTGACGGCACCACCTGGTTCGGTTTCTCGACCCGCGCCCGCCTGATCGTCTACAACAAGGCCCAGGTCAAGCGTGCCGATGTCGATACCTACGAAGAGCTGGCCGATGCCAAGAACAAGGGCAAGGTCTGCACGCGCAGCGGTTCGCACCCGTACAACCTGAGCCTGTTCAGCGTGATGTACGAGCACATGGGCGAAGCCGCCACGCAGAACTACCTGCAGGGCATGGTCAACAACATGGCACGCAGCCCCAAGGGCGGTGATACCGACCAGATCAAGGCGGTCGCCAGCGGCGAATGCGGCGTGGCGCTTACCAACTCCTACTACCTGGCGCGCATGATGCGCTCCGGCAACCCGGCCGACCGCTCCGTGATCGAGAAGGTCGGTGTCGTGTTCCCCAACCAGACGACCTGGGGCACGCACATGAACATCGCCGGTGGTGCCGTCGCCAAGCACTCCAAGAACAAGCAGCTGGCACAGCAGTTCCTGGAATACCTGGCCAGCGCCAAGGCGCAGGACTACTTTGCCAACGGCAACAACGAATGGCCGGTGGTCCAGGGCGTGTCGCTGCCCAACCCGGCCCTGCGCGCCATGACCGGCGGCAAGAAATTCAAGTCCGAAACGATTCCGGTCGCCGTGGTCGGCAAGC
>JAAYCV010000130.1 GCA_012729605.1 Ramlibacter sp.
ACCGATTCATGAAACAACTGCAAGACGCCTACATTGTTGCCGCGACCCGCACCCCGATCGGGCGCTCGCACAAGGGCTTTTTCAAGCACACCCGCCCCGAGACCCTGCTGGTCAAGGCGATCCAGTCGGCCATGGCCCAGGCTCCCGGCCTGGATCCGCAGGCGATCGAGGACGTGATCTGTGGCTGTGCCATCCCTGAGGCCCAGCAGGGCCTGAACGTGGCGCGCATTGGTGCCGTGCTGGCCGGCCTGCCCAACAGCGTCGGCGGCATCACCGTCAACCGCTTCTGTGCCTCCGGCATCAGCGCGGTCGCCATGGCAGCAGACCGCATCCGTGTCGGTGAAGCCGACATCATGATCGCGGCTGGCGTGGAAAGCATGAGCATGGTGCCCATGATGGGCAACAATCCCTCGCTGCACCCCGACATCTTCAGCGGCAACCAGGACGTGGGCATTGCCTACGGCATGGGCCTGACGGCCGAGAAGGTCGCGCAGCAGTGGAAAGTCAGCCGCGAGGCGCAAGATGCTTTCGCCGTCGAATCGCACCGCCGCGCCATTGCCGCCATGCAGGCCGGCGAGTTCAAGGACGAGATCACCCCGGTCGAGATCGAGGAACGCCAGCTGGACCTGGAGACCGGCAAGGTCAATATCAGCAAGCGCATCGTTGATCTGGATGAAGGTGCCCGTCCGGACACCACCATGGAAGGCCTGGCCAGGCTGCGCACCGTGTTTGCCGCGCGTGGCTCCGTCACCGCCGGCAACAGCTCGCAGACCAGTGATGGCGCAGGCGCGCTGATCCTGGCCAGCGAAGCCGCGATCAAGAAGTACAACCTGCAGCCGCTGGCGCGCTTCGTCAGCTTCGCCAGCAAGGGCGTACCGCCGGCCATCATGGGCATCGGCCCGATCGAGGCGATTCCTGCCGCGCTGCGTTACGCCGGCCTGAAGCAGGAAGATATCGACTGGTACGAGCTGAACGAGGCCTTTGCCGCGCAATCACTCGCCGTGGTCAATACGCTGGGCCTGGACCAGAGCAAGGTCAACCCGATGGGCGGCGCGATTGCACTGGGCCACCCGCTGGGCGCCACCGGTGCCATCCGCTCGGCCACCGTGGTGCATGCGCTGCGCCGCCACAAGCTCAAGTACGGCATGGTCACCATGTGCGTTGGCATGGGGCAGGGCGCCGCGGGCATTTTCGAGCGCGTTTGAGCGATTCGGAACGGCTGCGCCTGTCCAGGCAGGCGTAGCGCGCAAAAACAGAACAGGGGCCATCATGGCCCCTGTTTCACGTCGGTTGTGCGGCAGGGCGCGTCAAATCCGGTGCGCCACCGTGGTCATCACCTTGGCCATCAGGCGCATCAGGCCCTGTACCGGCGGCGGCAGCGGCGTGGCACCGGCTTCCAGCGCGTTGTTGGCATGGCGGTCCTCGTCCTCCTTCATCTGCGCCACGATCAGGCGCGATGCCTGGTCGGCCATGGGCAGGCGGCCCAGGTGCTCCTGCAGGTGCGATTCGACCTGGCGTTCAGTTTCCACCACAAAGCCCAGGCTGTTGCTGTCACTCACGCGGCCCATCGCCAGGCCCAACGCAAACGAGCCGGCATACCAGAACGGGTTCAGCAGCGAAGTGCGGTCACCTAGTTCCTTGAGCCGATCGGCGGTCCAGGCCAGGTGGTCGATTTCCTCGCGCGCGGCTTCCTCGAAGTGGGCGCGCAACTCCGGGTTGCGTGTGGCCAGCGCCTGCGACTGGTACAGCGCCTGCGCACAGATCTCGCCCACATGGTTCACGCGCATCAGCGCGCCCGACAGTTTCTTTTCGTCATCCGACAGCGCCGCATCGTCCATGGCAATCTGGGCATGGCCCAGGCGATTGGCCGGTGAGGGCTGGCTCGCATGCGTGGGCGCAAACAGCGTGCGCAAGGTGTTGTCGGCCGCCTCGATCCAGGCGTCCAGCGGGGAAGGGCTTCGCATTGTTTCTCCTGACAAATGCCCTGCGCCAGACGCTGCAGGGCCATGGGGCATTGTAGCCAGCTGCTGTTTTCGGGCTTTGCGCCAGCGCAGAAGCTGGGGCACTTGCCGGCATGGCCTGGACCCGTGTGGAAACGCGCTGGGCATGGCCAGAGTGGCGCGCCTGCAACAGGCTGATCCGGCCTGTATCCGTGGTGCAACAGGCGCCCAACTTCAAGTAGTTTCTTAACTGCCTGCACCAAGCGCTGATGGATGGCCTGTTGCCACTTCGGCAGCAGACCCTCCCCTCAGTGACGCAGCTTGGCAACGGCAGAGAGCAGGGCGCCTGTTTTGTGGCCTGATCGCAACAGGTTTGTGGCGGATGCGCTACAAAATCAAGATAAAACCTGCTTTCCCTTTGCAGACCGGTCCAAGCTCTGGTGCAATAGAGACAACTTCCGAAAAGGAGGTTGGCCCGGGGAACCGGGGGCTGGCACAACAAGGCTCAAAGCCGACGCCAACCCACTCACCGGCGCCCCATGTTTAACCTTGGAGAAACTTGCAATGAAAAAATCTCTGATCGCACTGGCCGCTCTGGCTGCTGTGGGTGCTGCTTCCGCTCAATCTTCCGTGACCCTGTACGGTATCGCTGACATCTCTGCTGGCGTTTTTGAGCGTGACGGCGATTTCCGCGAAACCGGCTTCAACAAGGCCAACCTGCAGCAATCTCGCGTGGGTATCAAGGGCTCTGAGGACCTGGGTAATGGCCTGAAGGCAGTGTTCAACTACGAGCATGGCTTCAACTCTGCCAACGGCGCTTTCGGCGGTGGTGAGGCTCGCCGCGCTGTGGTGGGTCTGCAGGGTGGCTTCGGCTCCGTACTGCTGGGCCGCGACAAGCTGCCGCTGTACCGCCTGACCGAAGATACGTCTGCTGACAGCATCTCCGACTTCTCCACTACTAACCTCGTAGGTATCAAGCGCACTAACGGTATCCACTACGCTGGCAACTTCGCTGGCGTGGGCGTGTCCGCAGCTGTTGGCTACGACCGTAGCGACGACATCACCAACGGTGCCAACGACACGCAAAGCACGACCTACGGTCTGGGCCTGAGCTACAGCACCGGCCCGTTCATGGTTGGCATCGCTGGCGAAAACGCTGAGGGCAAGGTGGGTGGCGTCAAGGCTGGTGAAGTAACCAACTACGGCATCGGCGGTTCCTACGACTTCACCGCTGCCAAGCTGTACGCTAACTACCTGGTGTCCGACATTGACGGCGCTGCTGGCAAGGACAAGGAAGCCAACGTTGGCGTGAAGGTGCCCTTCGGTGCAGCTTCCCTGGTGGCTGAAGTTGGTTACAACGACGGCCACGGCTACGACGGCATCGACTACAACGTCGGCGCTAACTACGCTTTCAGCAAGCGCACTGACGCTTATGTCCGTTACGCTCGTATCAACGACTACGACCTGGACAACAACGCTGGCTCTGGCCACGACACCAAGTACGCTGTTGGTCTGCGTCACAAGTTCTAATCCAGCACTGGCATCTGCCAGTACTGCTTAGCACTTAAGCGAAAGCCACCCTTCGGGGTGGCTTTTTTGCGTCTGGTAGTGTCCGTTCTGTCCGTCAGGGTAATGAACAGTTCAGCATCCTGTTGTGGACAAGCGGCAACAAGGGGCCAAGCCTAAGCCGTGATAAATACACGGTTTTCTGCTGGTTGAGGCATAAAAACGACAAATAGAACGACCGTTCGGGATTATCCCTATGGGGGAGATATGTCGCAATTTTTACAATCAACAGCAACGTATCGCTGGATGCGCCATTTGGATAACCTCAGGAGACAAGATGAAACGCAAACTGATCAGCACCGCCGTCCTTCTGGCCATGCTGCCCGCCTCTGGTGCCTTTGCCGCCGCGCTGGATCGTTCCGGTCAGTCCGTGGCCCCGCTGTTCCAGCCGGGCAACCTGGTGGAGTTTGGCTATACCTGGATCAGCCCTTCGGTGGAAGGCACGGAAAGTGGTGGCCTGAAGCGTGATATCCCGGACATGGGCAGCAGCTACGACTTCCCGTCTGCAGCCATCAAGTACCAGGCTAATGACAAGCTGTCGTTTGCACTGCTGTATGACCACCCGTTTGGTGCCGCAGCCAGCTACTCGGGCGTCAACAACTTTACGACTACGCCTGCGAGCTATGGTCAGGTTGCAGCCGGTCTGGTCGGACTGCAGGCGCAAGCCCAGGTGACGCAAAAGCTGGCGGGCATGGGCCTGAACCAGACGCAGATTGATGCCATGCTGCCGGGGGCCATGCAGGATCCTGCGGTGAAGGCGCAAATTGCAGCGGGTGCTGCGGCGCTGACGCCTGATGCGGCAGGCTCGCACAATACCAACGTGACGGTCAACACGCAAAGCTTCTCTCTGCTGGCTGCCTACCAGCCGACTGACAACTGGACCGTATATGGTGGTCCGGTTTACCAGACCCTGAAGGGTGATGTGCACCTGCGCGGCAATGCCTATTCGATCTTCAATGGCTACGATGCCAACTTCAGCACCAGTGGTGGTTGGGGCGTGGTGGCCGGTGCGGCCTACCAGATTCCGGATATCGCCTTCCGCGCAGCGCTGACTTATCGTTCCGAGATCAGCCATGATGTGGACACCAAGGAAAACTTCACTCGCTTTCCTGGCGCTC
>JAAYCV010000019.1 GCA_012729605.1 Ramlibacter sp.
AAAGAAACTTTCCATCGGCGATCATCCTCCTGGCAGACATTGGAACACAGCTAGGTGGGGTTCTGAGGGGAGGTTATGCAGCGGTCTTAACCTGGCACCGTACTCCTTCTTCAACGTGGCCAGCGTGAATCCGCCGGTGCTGTGCGTCACCCAGGTGAATCCGCCCAACGCAAGCGAAGCACGACCGCACAAGGACACGCTGAGCAATCTGCTTGAAACCCGCGAATGCGTGGTGCAGATTGCAGCCTCTTCGCAGTTGCAGGTGCTGAATACGTCGGCTGGCCTGTATCCACCAGACGTTGACGAATTTGAATTGGCTGGATTGCAGCCTGTGCCGAGTCAGCTGGTCGATGTGCCAGCGGTGGCTGATGCGCCGGTGCGCTACGAATGCCGCTTGCGCGAGGTGCTGCCGATTTCGACGCTGCCCATGGGAGGCACCATGATGCTGCTCGATGTGATCGGCATTGAAGTCCATGACAGCGTGGCCAGCGAACAGGGTATTGATCCGACAAAGCATGATGCGCTCGGCAAGCTGGGTGGCGATGGCTATAGCACCACGCGCGAACAGCAGTACCTGTCGCGCCCGGTGGTCAAGGCCTGAACACCAGGTTCATGTTCCACGTGAAACACCATGCTGGCAAGGCCGACAAATCAGCCGGCTTGACATTGACATGCTGGCAAGGTGCATCATGTGTCCATGGCTGCTGCATCGGGTAGTGGCCACACACTGAAAGGAAGAACCATGTCCCAGATCCAGCGTTTCCAGGTTACCGGCATGACTTGCGGCCACTGCGAAAAAGCCGTGACCCAGGCGATCCAGCAGGTGGATGCCGCGGCACAAGTGCGCATTGACCGCGCTGCCAATCTTGTGGAAGTCGAGTCCGGTGCCGATGCGGCTGCGCTGCGTGCTGCCATCGTCGAGGAAGGCTACGAGACCGAGATCCTGAATGGCTGATCAGCCCTTGTCGGATGCCGTGCAGTGGCCCGTGCATATCAGCATGGCCACGCGCCTGTCCGGCCTGTCGGCGCGCATGATCCGACACTATGAATCGCTGGGACTGTTGCCCGGTATTGCGCGCAGCGAGAGCGGCTACCGGCTGTACGACGAGAACGATATCCACACGCTGCGTTTTATCCAGCGCGGGCGCAGTCTGGGTTTTGGCATGGAGCAGCTGACCGAGCTGCTCGGCCTGTGGCGTGACCAGGGACGCAGCAGCGCCCAGGTGCGGCAACTGGCACAACGCCATGCAGATGCCTTGGCACAGCGCATTGCCGATATGCAGGCGATGCAGGACACGCTGCGCACGCTGATCCATGCCTGCCATGGCGATGCGCGCCCCGAATGCCCGATCCTGGATTCGCTGGCAGACTATGGCGCTAACGATTGCAGACAGGCTTGCGGAGCGTGACCGATGGCACGGATGGCAGGTTTGGTTACAAAACTTCAGGCCTGATAACGCATGGCCATGCCATTCCGGGCAATACTGCAAGGTATGCGGAGCGCCACGGTGGTGACCGCGCAAGTGTCCAAGGACAAGGAAAGATATGACTATCAGCAAGATGATCAGCAAGACAGCCATGGCGATTGCCCTGACCGCCGGTGTCGGCCTGGCCGGCGTGGCACACGCTCAGCAGGGCGCTGCGCCCATGCAGCAGGCCAAGGCTGCGCTGAAGATCACCGCTGCCCAGGAAGGTGCCTGGAACAGCTTCATGAACACCTACGGCCAGGACTTCCGCCCGAGCGCCACGCCGTCTGCCAAGCAGTTCAACGCCATGAACACGACGCAGCGCATCGCCTTCCTGAAGCAGCGCATGAGCGAGGAAAGCGCCTTCATGAATCGCCGCTATGACGCCAACCTGGCGCTGTATAACGCGCTCGACGCCAACCAGAAGAAGGTGTTTGATGACATGACGGCCCAGCCCGAGCCGCAGCCGCGCAAGGCACCTGCCAAGAAGAAGTAAGCAGCCGCTGCCCTTCACCCAGTCAATGGCCTGCATCAGCAGGCCATTGCTGTTTCTGGCGGCTGCAACAGGCCGGGAGTGCCGACAACGCCATCATGGTCATGAAGGGCTGGATTACACTAGCGGCACGGTTTTCGGGCGCTCGGCGCCCTTGCAGCACGAGATGGGAGTACACGGCATGTTTGGATACAACGAAGAGCAGATCGCCTGGTTTGGCCTGACGTTTGGCGTGGGTGCCTTCATGCTGTACATGGTGTTCATCATTGCGCAACTGGCCTGGGAGTCCAAGGCCGGCAAGACCGGCACCTTCTGGCTGTTCCTGGCGCTGGGCCTGGGTTTCACCGGCTTTGTCGCCAAGCTCCTGATCGAATACATCATCGAAAAGGGCCAGATCCTGTAACTGGCATGCCGCTGCCGGTGCGTACGGCATGCCCTGATGCACGCGATTATTTCTTGTGCATGTGTTCTTCGGCTTCGGCTACGTCGCCGTCGGTGAACAGGAATTCACGCAGGTACTCGTCGAATTTCGGGTCCTGGCGGCGGATCCACTCCAGCGTCATGGCGGCGTGTTCCTTTTCCTCGTCGCGGTTGTGCTCCAGGATCTTCTTGAGCTTCTGATCCTTGCAGGCATCGGCGCGCTGGTTGTACCAGTCCACGGCTTCCAGTTCTTCCATCAGGGAAACGATGGCGCGATGCATGTCACGCGTGGCGTCGGTGAGTTCGCTGACGGGCTCGTGATAACCTTCACTAGACATCTCTGGCTTCCTTTCTGCTATGTCTCCACGACAGTGTGGATATCCCACTATAGCCCGGATCGTGTGACAGACATGTCAGAACAGGCCGCATGCAGCTCGGGTTTCAGTTTCTGCTTGTAGGCAGTTGGCGCAGCTGGCGGTCATGTAAGCGTGACAGCAACAGTAAGGCGCAGATCGCACCCAGCAGAGCAAACGCCATGTCGGACTGGGTATCCCACGGATCACCCTGGGTGCCAAGAAAGGCCTCAGCCGATTCGCCGCTGAGCAGCGCCACCCACCATTCCAGCAGTTCGTAGAAGGAACTGATGAACATCACCACGCAGACGATCAGGAAGGCACGCAGCCTGGGCCCCCGGACGTGGTCGCCGCGCAGCAGGATCTCGCGCGCGATCATGGCCGGCACAAAACCTTGCACGAAGTGGCCGATCTTGTCATAGGGGTTGCGCATGGTGCCAAGCCAGTCCTGCAGCCAGAAGCCGAAGGGTGTCTTGGCATAGGTGTAGATGCCGCCGTAGATCAGGATCACGCAGTGCAGGAAGATCAGTCCGTACACCAGGCTGGTGAGCGGATAGCGCCGGTGCGTGGCCCAGAGCAGCGGCAGCCCGATCATCACTGGCAGGGTTTCCAGCAGCCAGGTCATGCGGTCGCCGGTCAGCCACCAGGAAATGGCGAGAATCAGCAGCATGGCCAGTGAGGCCAGCATCAGGGCCGGCTGACGCGGATCAGAAGGGCTGGTGGACGACATGGTTGCAGGAACTCCAGATAATGGGTGCATG
>JAAYCV010000131.1 GCA_012729605.1 Ramlibacter sp.
ATATGTCTGCCGTGATTGACAAGCCCCCCTTCTGGCGCACCGCCCTGTCCCTATTCAAGGGCTTTGACGGCTGGCTCGTGCTGGCCATCCTGATCCTCATGGGCATCGGCCTGACCGCCATGTACTCCTCCGGTTTCGACCACGGCACGCGCTTTGCCGACCACAGCCGCAACATGCTGCTGGCCTGGGCCATCATCCTGATCGTTGCCATGGTGCCGCAGCAGCGCCTGCAGCAAGTGGCCATGCCGCTCTATGCCTTGGGGGTGGTTCTGCTGGTGGCGGTGCTGCTGTTCGGCATTACCAAGAAAGGGGCTACGCGCTGGATCAACATCGGCGTGGTAATCCAGCCGAGTGAACTGCTCAAGATTGCCGCCCCGATGATGCTGGCCTGGTGGTTCCAGCGCCGCGAAGGCACGCCACAGACCATGGATTACGTGATCGCCTTCGGCCTGCTGCTACTGCCAGTCGGCCTGATCATGAAACAGCCGGACCTGGGTACCGCCCTGCTGGTGCTGATGACCGGTGCCTCGGTGATCTTCTTTGCCGGCCTGAGCTGGAGGCTGGTGCTGCCGCCCATCATCCTCGGCGCCATCGCCATCACCCTGCTGGTCTGGAATGGCGATGCCCTGTGCCAGCCCGATGTCGACTGGCACATCCTGCGCGAATACCAGCGCCAGCGTGTCTGCACCCTGCTCGATCCCACGCGCGATCCGCTCGGCAAGGGCTTCCACATCCTGCAGGGCATGATCGCCATCGGCTCCGGTGGCGTCTGGGGCAAGGGCTTCATGCAGGGCACGCAGACGCACCTGGAGTTCATCCCGGAGCGCACCACCGACTTCATCTTTGCCGCCTACTCCGAAGAGTTCGGCTTTATCGGCAACATCGTGCTGCTGCTGGCCTTCATCTTCCTGATTGCCCGCATCTTCATCATCGCCGCCCAGGCCAGCACGCGCTTTGGCCGCCTGATGGCCGGCTCGATTGGCGTGATGTTCTTCACCTACACCTTCGTCAACATCGGCATGGTCAGCGGCATCCTGCCGGTGGTGGGCGTGCCGCTGCCCTTCATCAGCTATGGCGGTACCGCCATGGTCACGCTGGGGCTGTCGCTCGGCATCCTGTTCTCCATCGCACGCGACCGGCGTACCTTCCATAGCTGAAACACAGGGATCTGCCAGCTTGCGTGACATATGCACGGTATCCACGCAAACACGGATTCCGCCTGGCTTTTTTCACCTTACCATGTGCGTGCAGACCCCTCCGGCAGGGGCCGGATATGCGTGTCTGCACCATCCCTCAGGAGACGTACATGGCAGGCCAGATCGATCTGAAAAAATCCAGCAACGGCAAGTTCTTCTTCACGCTCAAGGCCAGCAACGGCCAGGCCATCCTGAGCAGCGAGATGTACGAAACCCGCGCCAGCGCCAACAAGGGCATTGCATCGGTGCAGAAGAACGGCGCCGACGCCAACCGTTTCCAGCGCCTCGAAGCCAAGGATGGTTCGCCCTACTTCGTGCTCAAGGCCGGCAACCACCAGGTCATTGGCCAGAGCCAGATGTACAAGAGCGAAGCCTCGCGTGACAACGGCATCGAATCGGTGATAAAGCACGCCCCCGAAGCCACCGTCAACGACCTGACGGCCGAAGCCTGACTCTCCCCTGACCCGGCACGCCATCCCCCCGGATGGCGTCGGATATCCGCTGGCAGCGGCTGGAGCAGCTGGCCTTCTGCGCCTACAATCCGCCCATGAACCTGACCAGCGCCCTGACTGCGGCCATGCCCGCCCCTTCGTCCCAGAATACCCGCCAGCCCCTGGAGATTGCCGAATCGCTGTTGCTGGCTCCCTTCGGCCTGAGCCAGGCCCAGCTGCACAAGGTGCTGGCCAGCATGCGCACTCGCGGTGTCGATGATGCCGACCTGTATTTCCAATACACCTGCAGCGAGGGCTGGAGCCTGGAAGAAGGCATCGTCAAGACCGGCAGCTTCAGTATTGACCAAGGCGTCGGCGTGCGCGCCGTGGCGGGTGAAAAAACCGCTTTCGCCTATTCCGATGACATTTCGCTGGCTTCGCTGAAGGACGCGGCACGCACCGTGCGCACCATCGGCTCGGCCGGCCAGCACGGCCGCGTCAAAGTGGAGCCGGCCAGCAAGATTGGCAAGCTGTCGAAGAGCCGCCGCCTCTACACCCCGGAAAACCCGATCCTGACGCTGGACAGCAGCGCCAAGATCCAGCTGCTGGAGCGCATCGAAGGCATGGCGCGCGCCAAGGATACGCGCGTCAAGCAGGTCATGGCCGGCCTGGCCGGCGAATACGATGTGGTGCTGGTGGCGCGTGCCGACGGCAAGCTGGCCGCCGACGTGCGCCCGCTGATCCGCCTGAGCCTGACCGTGATCGTGGAGCAGAAGATCGGTGGCGAGCTGCGCCGTGAAGTCGGTTCTGCCGGCGGCGGTGGCCGTCTGGGCATGGACTATTTCGACGATGCCCTGCTGCAGCAGTATGTCGATGAAGCGGTGGGAGCCGCGCTGACCAACCTGGAAGCGCGCCCGGCACCGGCCGGCCAGATGGACGTGGTGCTCGGCTCCGGCTGGCCCGGCGTGCTGATCCACGAAGCCGTCGGCCACGGCCTGGAAGGCGACTTCAATCGCAAGGGCAGCAGCGCCTTTGCCGGCCGCATCGGCGAACGCGTGGCAGCCAAGGGCGTCACCGTGCTGGATGACGGTACCCTGCCCGACCGTCGAGGCAGCCTGAACGTGGACGACGAAGGCCACGCCACGCGCCAGACCGTGCTGATCGAGGACGGCATCCTCAAGGGCTACCTGCAGGATCGCATGAATGCGCGCCTGATGAAGACCAAGTCCACCGGCAACGGCCGCCGCGAAAGCTACGCCCACCTGCCGATGCCGCGCATGACCAACACCTATATGCTCGGCGGCAGTGAAGATCCCGAAGCCATCATCGGCAGCCTCAAGCGCGGCCTGTACGCCACCAATTTCGGCGGCGGCCAGGTCGACATCACCAGCGGCAAGTTCGTGTTCTCGGCCAGCCAGGCCTGGTGGGTGGAAGACGGCAAGCTGCAGTACCCGGTCAAGGGTGCCACGCTGATCGGCAACGGCCCGGATGCGCTGACCCGCGTCAGCATGATCGGCAACGACATGCGCCTGGACAGCGGCGTCGGCACCTGCGGCAAGGAAGGCCAGAGCGTGCCGGTGGGCGTTGGCCAGCCGACCATGCGCATCAACGGCCTCACGGTGGGCGGTACAGCGTGACGTAATCCACATGTCGGGCCGGAATTGCATGTCCGACCTTGACATGCGGGATTAGGCTCATGGTATAGTCAGTTCCATGCAAGTTTCACGCGCTTTCTATTTTGGCTTTTGGTTCTCTGTCTTTGGCGGACGAGAGGCTTGAGCACACCTGAAAAGCGTAACCCTCCTGAACCGCCCGGAAACCCCTGGCGGTTTTTTTTCGCCCCGTTTTTGACCAGTCAACCTACCCACACAGGAGCTCTCCGATGACCCCGCCCAAGACCAGCGACACGACTCTGTATGCACAGCCGGCCGACAAGACTGGAACGACCGACAACGCCCGCATCAAGAGCCTGACCATGCTGCCCCCTCCCGAACACCTGATCCGCTTCTTCCCGATCAAGGGCTCCCCGGTTGAAAAACTGGTGGGCAATACCCGCAAGACCATCCAGCAGATCATGCGTGGCAAGGATGACCGCCTGCTGGTCATCGTCGGCCCCTGCTCGATCCATGATCCCAAGGCAGCGCTGGAGTACGCGCAGCGCCTGAAGCAGCAGCGCGACCACTTCGCCGACACGCTGGAGATCGTGATGCGCGTCTACTTCGAGAAGCCGCGCACCACGGTGGGCTGGAAGGGCCTGATCAACGACCCCTACCTGGACGAAAGCTGCCGCATCGACGAAGGCCTGCGCATTGCGCGTCAGCTGCTGATCGACATCAACCGCCTGGACCTGCCGGCCGGCAGCGAGTTCCTGGACGTGATCTCCCCGCAGTACATTGGTGACCTGATCTCCTGGGGCGCGATTGGTGCACGCACCACCGAAAGCCAGATCCACCGTGAGCTGGCCAGCGGCCTGTCAGCTCCGATCGGCTTCAAGAACGGTACCGACGGCAACCTGAAGATCGCCACGGACGCGATCCAGGCCGCTTCACGCGGCCACCACTTCCTGTCGGTGCACAAGAACGGCCATGTCGCCATCGTCGATACCGAGGGCAACCCGGACTGCCACGTGATCCTGCGCGGCGGCAAGCAGCCCAACTACGACGAGGCCAATGTCGATGCCGCCTGCGGCGACCTGAAGGACGCCGGCCTGCGCCCGACCGTGATGGTCGACTGCAGCCACGCCAACAGCAGCAAGAAGCACGAAAAGCAGCTCGAGGTCTCGCGCGAAGTCGCGCGCCAGCTGGCCTCCGGCTCCGACAAGGTGTTCGGCGTGATGCTGGAAAGCAATATCCACGCCGGCGCCCAGAAGTTCACGCCGGGCAAGGATTCGCTGGCCGGGCTGGAGTACGGCAAGAGCATTACCGATGCCTGCCTGGGCTGGGATGACACGCTGCAGGCGCTGGAAATCCTGTCCGAAGGCGTCAAGGCGCGTCGCAAGCAGGGAAAATAAGCGCTAGTGCTTTCCCTGAGTCGGCTTCCGCACACGTCAACTCTTTCTAAAATGGGTGGATTCCGGTCACCTGCTGTGACCGGTTCCAGCCAACGGAGACATGCGACATGCAAAGCGAATTGATCGTCAAGTTCAGCCCCACCCAGGAATTCATCATCCCGCTCGACTCGGTGCCCGAGATGGACACCCAGGAAGCACGTACCTGGCTCGACCAGGAATTCGTGCGCCTCGACTGCGAGCCGATCCGTTCCTCGGGCAAGGTGCTGAATGCCGACAAGGTGGTGCGCATTGCCCAGAGCGCCGGTCCTTCCGGCTTTGAAAACCAGGAATGGGCCACCAGCTTTGCCAGCGCCGCCAAGACGGCACTGGCCAAGCAGGTCATCAGCATCGATGCCGAAAACACCATGATCTCGTTCTGAGATCCAGGATTTCCCCGCAAGTACGCCAGCCTCGCGCTGGCGTTTTGCTGTCTGCGGTCTTGCCTGCGGCTAGGGTTTTCCCCGGTACGACCCGGCAGTTGCCTGCCCCTATGATGGTTTTTGCCGCTCCGGCAGGCACCCTCATCACGACAGGAGACACCGTATGATCTGCCCTGCTCCTGCGTCTTTACCAATGAGGAGCTGGCCAGCCTGCCGCCCGCCATTCCCGGCGACCAGCTCTGACGCTGTCCTGTTTGTCCGTTACCCGCCTTTTTCGTGACTGCTACGCCTACCCCATCGACCCTCGCCCAGCGCCGCCGCGTCATCCTGGCCGGCATTTGCGCCCTGATCCTTACCGTTGGCATGGGCCGCTTTGCCTATACGCCGATGCTGCCCATCATGAGCGAGCAGGCCGGGCTGTCAGCGCTGGCCGGCGGCTGGCTGGCCACGCTGAACTATGCCGGCTACATGAGCGGCGTCCTGCTGGCCGCCACGGTCGGTGACCTGCAGCAGAAATACCGCCTGTACCGTTACGGTCTGCTGCTGGCTCTGGTCAGCACGGTCGGCATGGGGCTGACCGAAAACGTCTACCTGTGGGCGCTGCTGCGCTATATCGCCGGCTTTTCCAATATCGCCGGACTGTTGCTGGCCTCCGGCCTGGTGCTGAACTGGCTGATCCGCCACGGCTTCAAGCCGGAGCTCGGCCTGCACTTCATGGGCATGGGCCTGGGCATGGTGGTGACTGGTGTTGCCGTGGCCAGCATGGTCGACCACCTGTCCTGGCAGGGGCAATGGATCTGGCTGACGCTGCTCGGACTGCTGTTCTTCGTGCCAGCCTGGTGGTGGATGCCGGCCCCGGCCAGCATGCCGCCAGCTGCGGCCGGCGCCAGCCCTGCAGCAACGGTCACCAGTCCGGGCGGCCGCTGGATGCGACTGATGATGGGCGCCTATTTCTGCGCCGGCTTCGGCTTTGTCGTTACCGCCACCTTCATCGTCGCAATCCTGCTGGAATTGCCCTTGCTGGCCGGCAAGGGCAACTGGGTCTGGGTGATTGCTGGCGTTGCCGCTGCGCCCTCCTGCTTCCTCTGGGATCGTATCGCCGGTGCCATGGGCCAGGTGCAGGCGCTGCTGCTGGCCTATGCGCTGCAGACCCTGTCCATCATCCTGCCGGTGTTTACCGGCAGCGCCACGCTCAACGTGATTGGCGCCATCCTGTATGGCGTGACCTTTGTCGGCATCGTCAGCCTGACGCTGACGCTGACCGGACGCCATTTCCCGGCCAACCCTGCCAAGGCCATGGCGCGCATGACCGTAAGTTATGGCGTGGCCCAGATTTTCGCGCCGGCCATGGCCGGCACCATCGCCAATGCCACTGGCAGTTACCACGGCGCCCTGATCGTGACCGCCCTGGTGATGGTGCTGGGCATGGGGTTGCTGCTGGCCGTGCTGCAGGAAGAAAAGCGACACGCCCAACACGGCCGAGTACAGGTTGTCTCCTGAAGCAGCCCGCCGGCCAGACCGTACAATCAGCGCATGCACATCCATATTCTCGGTATCTGCGGCACCTTCATGGGAGGTGTCGCCGCGCTGGCCCGTGAGGCCGGCCACAAGGTCACCGGCTGCGACGCCGGTGTGTATCCCCCCATGAGCGACCAGCTGCGCGCGCTCGGCATCGACCTGATCGAAGGCTTTGGCGCGGAACAGACCGCGCTCCAGCCCGACATGTACGTGGTCGGCAACGTCGTCAGCCGCGCCCGGCTCGATGATGGCAGCCCCAAGTTCCCGCTGATGGAAGCGATCCTGGAGCAGGGCCTGCCCTACACCAGCGGTCCGCAGTGGCTGGCCGAGCATGTGCTGCAGGGCAAGCACGTGCTGGCACTGGCCGGTACCCATGGCAAGACCAGCACCTCCTCGATGCTGGCCTGGGTGCTGGAGCAGGCCGGCCTGCAGCCGGGCTTCCTGATTGGCGGCGTGCCGCTCAACTTCGGCATCTCGGCGCGCCTGGGCAGTGTCCCGGCTGGCCATGCGCGCGGCTACTTCGTGATCGAGGCCGACGAGTACGATACCGCCTTCTTCGACAAGCGCAGCAAGTTCGTGCACTACCGCCCGCGCACCGCCGTACTCAACAACCTCGAGTACGATCATGCCGACATCTTCCCCGATCTGGCTGCCATCGAGCGCCAATTCCACCATCTGGTGCGCACCGTGCCGGGTAGCGGCTGTATTGTCGCCAACGGTCTGGAAGAGAGCATCACGCGCGTGCTGCACCAGGGCTGCTGGAGCCAGGTGCAGACCTTCGGCACCGCCGTGAGCGACTATGTGGCCGACGGCGAGCCGCACGATTTTGCCGTGCTGCACCAGGGCCGTCAGGTGGCACACGTGCGCTGGAACCTGACCGGCACCCACAACCAACTCAACGCGCTGGCCACGATTGCCGCGGCCGCCCACGTCGGTGTGGCCCCTGAAGTCGCCGCCGAGGCACTAGGCAGCTTTGTCAACGCGCGCCGCCGCATGGAAATGCGCGGCAGCGTGGCGCGTGACGGTGGCGACATCACGCTCTACGACGACTTTGCCCACCATCCCACGGCCATCCGCACCACGCTGGACGGCCTGCGCCGCAAGCTCGACAGCGATGGCCGCCAGGGCGAACGCATCCTGGCGATTTTCGAGCCGCGCAGCAACACCATGAAGCTGGGCACGATGAAGGCCCAGCTGCCCTGGAGCCTGGAGCAGGCCGATCTGTCCTTCTGCCACTCCGGCGGCCTGGACTGGAACGCGGCAGAGGCACTGGCGCCCATGGGCGAACGTGCCTGCGTGGCCGGCGATATCGATACGCTGATCCAGCAGGTGCTGGCTGCGGTCCAGCCCGGCGACCACCTGCTGTGCATGAGCAACGGCGGCTTTGGCGGCATCCACGGCAAGCTGCTGGACGCCCTGCAGGCCCGGAACTGAGCCATGGCCGGCAGTTTCGACGAGGAACTGGCCCAGGCCGCCGCCCGGCTGGTGGTGGAGGAAGGGCTGGAGTTCGGCCCGGCCAAGCAGCGCGCGCTGAAACAACTCAAGCTCCCGGCGCGCACCGCCCTGCCCGGCAACGACCTGGTCGAAGCCGCCGTGCGCGAGTATCTGGCGGTATTCTGCGCCGATACCCAGCCAGCCGAGCTGCTGGCCCTGCGCGAGCTGGCGCTGCAGTGGATGGACCGCCTGCAGGCCTTCCAGCCGCTGGTGTCCGGTGCAGTGTGGCACGGCACCGCCACGCGCCTGAGCGATATCTACCTGCACCTGTTCAGCGATGACCCGAAAGCAGTGGAGATCAGCCTGATCAACGAAGGCGTGGACTACGAGGCCAGCCGCGTGGCCGGCCTGCGTGGTGTCGACGCCGATGCCCTGAGCATCCATGCCTGGAGCCCTGAGCTGCAGGAGGATATTGGCGTGCATCTGCTGGTACACGATACACTGGCCCAACGGGGCTCGCTGCAGCTGGACCAGCAGCAGCGCAAGCCGCGCGGTACCGCCAGCCAATTGCGCGAGCTGATCAACCAGGATTGAAATCGCCTTATCGTCTGGCAATTTCCTACTTTTGAGGCCATTTCCATGCAAAACTCCAAGACCGACACCTCATCCACGGCCAGCAGCAGTCGCCGACGCTGGCTCGGCTGGACGCTGGCCTCGGTCGCCGCAGGGGCGGCCGGCGTAGCCGGATGGCGCCAGTTCGGGCCGCGCCAGGCCCCGGTACCGGAAGCGGTGGCTGGCGTGCCGGAGCGCTGGCTGACGCATGCATTTGCCCAGCCCGGCCAGATCGGCACACGCACGCTGGAAAGCTTTCAGGGCAAGCCGCTGCTGATCAACCTGTGGGCCACCTGGTGCCCACCGTGCATCGAGGAAATGCCGCTTCTTGACGCCTTCTACCAGCAAAATGCAGCAAAAGGCTGGCAAACCGTCGGTATCGCCGTTGACAAACCGGAAGCCGTGGAGCGTTTCCTGCAGCGCACGCCGGTGCAGTTTCCGGTGCTGCTGGCCGGCAACCGCCTCGGCATGGAACTGGCCGGAGATCTCGGCAATACGGCGCGCGGCCTGCCGTTCAGCCTGCTGCTGGACGCCCAGGGAAAAACACTGGCAGCCCATACCGGACAGCTGGATTTGCCGCGGCTGCTGAAATGGCACCAGCGTGCTTTTTCGTGAAATCCGTACAGTTGACGGATTTTTACGTAAAATCAATACATTCCGCACTTCTGCTGAAGTGTCTTCCGGCCCGGGCCAACGTCACCCCGGCCCAGTCGTATAAACGTAGTTAACGCTACTTATCTTGCATTTAGGCGCAGATCAGCCAAAAATACTGACTGATGCCAGCAAACAAGGGGCTCCGCGCCCTAAGAAAGGTCAATAATGGATCTACGCAAACTCAAGACCTTGATCGACCTCGTGTCCGAATCCAACGTTTCGGAACTGGAGATCACCGAAGCCGAAGGCAAGGTCCGCATCGTCAAGGGTGGCCCCGAGATGGCCCAGGGTCATGCGCCCGTCATGATGCCGGTCGCTACTGCCCCGGCCGCAGCTGCACCGGTCGCAACCGCTGCACCGGCTGCCGCACCTGCCGCCGAAGCCGCCCCCGAAGAAACCGGCTTCCAGATCAAGTCGCCCATGGTCGGCACCTTCTACCGCGCCAGCAGCCCCGGCGCCAAGGCCTTTGTCGAAGTCGGCAGCACGGTCAAGGAAGGCGACACCCTGTGCATCGTCGAAGCCATGAAGATCCTGAACGAAATCGAATCCGAAAAGGCCGGAACCGTGACCAGGATCCTGTGCGACAACGGCGACGCCGTGGAATTCGGCCAGCCCCTGTTCGTGATCGAGTGATGCACGCCGTGCCGACGCTGAACCGCCGGCACCCCTGCACGATCCCTTTGCGCGCAGCCTGCTGCGTAGCCCCTGAACAGTGAGGACACGACGATGTTCAAGAAAATCCTGATCGCCAACCGAGGCGAGATCGCCCTGCGCATCCAGCGCGCCTGCCGCGAAATGGGTATCAAGGCCGTCATGGTCTATTCCGAAGCCGATCGCGACGCCATGTACGTCAAGATGGCTGACGAGGCGATCTGCATCGGCCCGGCCCCTTCGGCCCAGAGCTACCTCAACATGACCGCCATCATCGCGGCCGCCGAAGTCACCGATGCCGAAGCCATCCACCCCGGTTACGGCTTCCTGTCCGAAAACGCCGACTTCTCCGAGCGCGTCGAGCAGAGCGGCTTCGCCTTCATTGGCCCGACCGCCGAATCGATCCGCCTGATGGGCGACAAGGTCTCGGCCAAGGCCGCCATGATCAAGGCCGGCGTGCCCTGCGTGCCCGGCTCCGACGGCGAGCTGCCGGATGACCCGGCCGCCATCCGTGCCATTGCCAAGCGCATCGGCTACCCGGTGATCATCAAGGCCGCCGGTGGTGGCGGTGGTCGCGGCATGCGCGTGGTGCACACCGAGGCGGCGCTGATCAACGCGGTTGCCATGACCAAGGCCGAAGCCGGCACTGCCTTTGGCAACCCCGCGGTCTACATGGAGAAATTCCTGCAGAACCCGCGCCACATCGAGATCCAGGTGCTGGCCGACACGCATCGCAACGCGGTGTTCCTGGGTGAGCGTGACTGCTCCATGCAACGTCGCCACCAGAAGATCATCGAGGAAGCACCCGCCCCCGGCCTGCTGCGCCGCGCCGTCGAGCGCATCGGCGAACGCTGTGCCCTGGCCTGCCGCAAGATCGGCTACCGTGGCGCCGGCACCTTCGAATTCCTGTACGAGAACGGCGAGTTCTACTTCATCGAGATGAACACGCGCCTGCAGGTGGAGCACCCGGTCACGGAAATGGTCACCGGCATCGACCTGGTACGTGCCCAGATCGAAGTCGCCGCCGGCCTGAAGCTGCCGTTCACGCAGCGCCAGATCCAGATGAAGGGCCACGCCATCGAGTGCCGCATCAACGCCGAAGACCCGTACAAGTTCTACCCCTCGCCGGGTCGCATCACGCACTGGCACCCGGCCGGTGGCCCGGGCGTGCGCGTGGACAGCCATGTCTACACCAACTACTTCGTGCCGCCCACCTACGACTCCATGATCGGCAAGCTGATCGTGCACGGCGACACGCGCGAACAGGCGCTGGCACGCATGCACAACGCCTTGAACGAGACCGTGGTGGAAGGCATCAACACCAACATCCCGCTGCACCGCGAGCTGGTGGTGGATGCGAAGTTCTGCGAAGGCGGCACCAACATCCATTACCTGGAAGAATGGTTGCACCAGCGCGGACGCTGACCTCCTGAAGCCAGACCCGCCACGTGCGGGTCTTTTTCCTGTTGCCCTGGATTCATCACCATGTACGAACTGCGCCTGCTGTGCCCGGAAACCCACGTCGAGACCCTGTGCGAGGCACTGGACGCGCTGGATGCGCTCAGCGTCTCGGTAGAAGATGCCGATGCCCATACCGAGGCCGAACAGCCGCTGTTCGGCGAGCCCGGCATGCCGGCTCCGCGCGAGGGCTGGCAGCGCTCGCTGCTGGTCGCCCTGTTCCCGGCCG
Source organism: Ramlibacter sp. (assembly GCA_012729605.1). Classification (GTDB taxonomy): domain Bacteria; phylum Pseudomonadota; class Gammaproteobacteria; order Burkholderiales; family Burkholderiaceae_C; genus Brachymonas; species Brachymonas wangyanguii. Next base: position 11,613 of record JAAYCV010000131.1, read on the forward strand.
AAGACGCCGCGCAGGAAGCTGCGCGCCTGCTGGCGCTGCAGGACTTTTTTGCCGATTCCCGTGTGGTCGGCATTCAGCATGTGCCGGACCAGGACTGGGTGCGCCTGACGCAATCACAGTTTGCGCCGGTAGACATCACGCCCACGTTCTGGATCGTGCCGAGCTGGCATGAACCGCCGGCCGAGGCCGAGCAACTGATCCGTCTGGATCCGGGCCTGGCCTTTGGCACTGGCACGCACCCGACCACGCGCATGTGCCTGCGCTGGATTGCCCGCCATGGCGCCCCGGTGAGCCGCACAAGCTGGGCCGCGTGCTCGACTACGGCTGCGGTTCCGGCATTCTGGCGATCGGCGCCGGCAAGTTCGGCGCGGTCGAGATCGACGCGGTAGATATCGATCCGGCCGCCGTCGAAGCCACGCGCATTAACGCCGACACCAACCACGTGCAGCTGAATGCCGGCCTGCCAGAGCTGGTCGATCCCGCCGAAGGCCGCTACCAGACCGTGCTGGCCAACATCCTGGCAACGCCGCTCAAGGTGCTGGCACCGCTGCTGGTGGCGCATGTGGCGGCTGGCGGCGATCTGGTGCTGGCCGGCATCCTGGAACGCCAGGCCGACGAGCTGAAAGAGGCCTACGCGCCCTACATCCAGCTGGAAGTCACCGACACGGAAGACGGCTGGATCCTGATGACCGGCCACAAGCCTGCCTGAGCACACGTCTCCTTTTTCCGGCCGCTGGCAGTTGTCAGCGGCTTTTCTGTCCCTGATTCCTACCGATTCCCATGTCCATCCTGATTTCCGGTTCCGTCGCCATCGACATCATCCTGGAGTTTGGCGGCCGTTTTGCCGACCATATCCTGCCCGAGCAGATCGACAAGCTCAGCGTGTCCTTTCTGGCACCGCAGATGCGCAGCGATTACGGCGGCTGCGCCGGCAATATTGCCTATGCGCTGAAGCAGCTCGGCGGCACGCCGCTGCCGCTGGCTTCGGTCGGCCGCGACGGTGGCCATTACCTGGATCGCCTGCGCCAGCTCGGCATCAGCACTGAGCACGTCGCCGTACTGGAGGACTGCTACACCGCGCAGTGCACCATCATGACCGACCAGCAGCAAAACCAGATCACGGCCTTCCACCCCGGCGCCATGTCGCATGCCCATCTGAACCCGGTGCCGGCCGATACGCCGATCACGCTGGCCATCGTCTCGCCCAACGGCAAGGAAGCGATGCAACAGCATGCACAGCAGCTGCATGCCGCCGGCATTCCCTTTGTCTTCGATCCGGGCCAGGGCCTGCCACTGTTCAATGGCGAGGAGCTGCAGCAACTCGTTGATCTGGCGACCTGGGTTACTGTGAACGACTACGAGGCGCACCTGCTGTGCGAACGCCTGGGCTATGACCGCGCAGCCCTGTCACGCCAGCTGCGTGGCCTGGTGGTGACGCTGGGCGAACAAGGTTGTGAAGTGTGGGTCGATGGTGCCTGCCGCGAAGTGGCGGCGGTGACGCCGGCTGCCGTGGTCGATCCGACCGGCTGTGGCGATGCCTGGCGTGGTGCCCTGCTGTACGGGCTGGAACAGGGCTGGGATCTGGTGCGCTGCGCGAAGCTGGGCAACTACCTGGGCGCGCTCAAGATCGCGCACCGTGGCCCGCAGAACTACCAGGTCGATCCGCAGGTAGTGGCAGGCTACTGAGCCGGCTTCAGGGCTTGGGACCGGTCGGGAACGGCCAGGTACCCAGCGGGCTGATGCGGGTGCGTGCCACGGGCGCGGCACCACCGCTGGCGGCAGCGGTCTGGCCATTGAGACGGCTGGAGGCAGTGGTGCTGGTGGCGGATTTGGCGCTGCTGGCGCGCTTGCGCGTGGCCGTGGCGGGCCTGGTGGCAACCGCCGTGTCAGATTCGGCTGCCGGCTTGGCGGCCGTCTTGCGGGTGGTGCTTGCCTTGGTGGCCGACGTTTTTGCCGCCGTAGTCTTGGCAGTCGTCGTGCGCGCACGGCTGGCCGGTGCCTTGGCGGCGGCCGGCTGGCTCACCGGAGCCTCGATGCTGGCTGCCTCGGTCACGACCGCAGCAACAGCCGCCGGCTTCGCAGCCGGCTTCTTGCGCGGTGCGGCAGGGGCGGAAGACGTTGCAGTTGCGGATGCGGCCGGTTTCTTGGCGCTAGCCATGGGGACTCTCCTGAGCAGCAGGGTTTAATTTTGTATTATGGAACCAAGTGCTGTCAGATGCAATAGTTTCAAGCAGTTCCCCTGCTGCCAGCGCCGAAATTGCAGTGTGGTGACCACAGCCGCCATAGGATACATCTCAGGTCGCGCAGCCCTGGCCGAGCACGCCCGGCGGGAACATCGCCTCGGGCCAGCCGCTCAGGCGCGCCAGCAGCGGCCAGTCAAAGCCGGCACCGGGATCGCACTTGCGCCCGGGCGCGATGTGCTCATGGCCCGCCAC
>JAAYCV010000132.1 GCA_012729605.1 Ramlibacter sp.
ACCTCGGCATGCGGATGGCCGTAGCGATTCCGGTAGCCATGCTGGATCAGCGTCCAGTGCGGTTGCACCGCCTGCAGCCAGGCCGTGCTGGTGGAGCTGTTGCTGCCATGGTGCCCGGCCAGCAGCACATCGGCGCGCAGCTGCGCAGGCGGATAGCGCTGCAACAGCCGTTCCTCGCTGACAAATTCGGCATCGCCCATCAGCATGGCAGTCTGCTGGCCGTTGCTGACGCGCAGCACGCAGCTGGTGCTATTGCCCCAGTCGCCCGCCGCCAGGTCCTGCGCAGACGGGTAGAGCACCTCGAACTGCACACCATCCCAGTCCCAGCGCTGCCCGGCCAGGCAGGGCTGGATCGTCAGCTGCGCCTGCAGCGGATGGTCCGGCTCGATCACACCCGACACCCTAGCCTGCGGTTGGCTCGCCAGCAGGGACAACAGGCCGCCCACATGGTCGGTATCGGAATGGCTGAGCACGATGCGATCCAGCTGCAGGCCTTGCGCCGCCAGCAGCGGTGCCAGGATGCGCTCGCCAGCATCGGTATGGCGGCCGATAGCGGGACCGGTGTCGAACAGCAGGCTGTGGCGTGCCGTACGCAACAGCACGGCACCACCCTGCCCCACATCCACCGCCTGCAGGCTGAAACCACCAGCGGGCGGTGCCGAAGCCTGCCAACCCAGTACCGGCACCAGGCAGACCGCACCCAGCGCACGCCACCACAGCGGCAGGCGCAGGCACAGCAACGCGCCACCAGCGATGCCGATGGCGCCAACCCAGACCGGTGCCATCGCCGTGCCGTAGACCGCCCACGGATAGGCCGCCATCCAGACCAGCCCCGGCCAGCACCATTCCAGGATCACACCAGCCAGCGTCCAGAGTGGTGCCCACAGCATGCCCAGCATCGCCAAGGGCGTGACCAGTACGGTCACCAGGGGCACGGCCACTGCATTCGCCAGTATTCCGACCACCGACACCTGGCCAAACATCAGCAAGGCCAGCGGCGTCAGCGCCAGTACCACCACCAGTTGCTGCTGGCCAAACGCGAGTACTGCTGCCAGCAGGCGCGCCCACCAGTTGTCTGGGGTTTCGGATTTCGCCGAATCACCTGTCAGGAACAGCACCCCCACTGCCACAAAGCTCAGCCAGAAACCCGGCTGCAGCAAGGCCAGCGGATGCAGCACCGTCACCAGCACCGCAGCCGCACCGAGCACCGCATGCCAGGGCCATTGCCGGCCACTGCAGCGCAGCAAGGCCACCACCGCCAGCATCCAGACCGTGCGTTGCGCCGGTACGCCCCAACCGCTGAACCAGGCATAGCCAGCTGCCAGCAGGCAGGCACCGATGGCCGCCGCATGCTGTGCCGGCAACCACAGGCAGCACGGCCAGCCCCGGCGTGCCGTCCAGCGCCAGCCCCAGCCGACCAGGGCCGCTGCCAGCCAGGCAAACATGGTCACATGCAGGCCGGAAATACTCACCAGGTGCGCGATGCCAGTCAGCCGGAACACGGTCCAGTCGTCCTGCGCTATCGCTGCCTGATCCCCCACCACCAGCGCCACCAGCAGATTGCCGGCGCGCTGGCCCTCTGCATCCCCTGCGCTCCAGCGCGTCCGGATCTGCTCACGCACGTGCAACCGTGCCCGATCCAGCGCATGCTGCGGAGACAGCCAGCCCGCATTGGGCAGACGCATGGCACCCTCCTGTGCACGCACCTGCGCCGTGGCGCCCAGCCCCTGCTCCCACATCCAGCGCTCCAGATCAAAGCCGAAGGGATTGCGATAGCCATGCGGCCGGCGCAGCTGCAGGCTGAGCTGCCAGCGCTCGCCCGGCTGCACGCAAGCCTGGCACTGCCCGGCAACCGCCTCTTGCGACCAGCCCAACGACAGGCGATCAGGCAGGCGCACGGCACGGCCATCCGGGAGCAAGGCCTGCTCCACCAGGAATTCGAAGCGCGACCCGTCCGCCGACCACTGCGGCAGGCCTTGCACCACGCCGGTGACCAGCAAGGTCTGCCCCTCCAGTTCCGGATCCAGCTGCTGTGCCTGCATGCCATGCGCCTGCCAGCCCGCCACGCCCCAGCCCAGACAGGCCAAGGCCAGCCACAAGGCCGACAAGGCGCGGCGCTGTTTCAGGCACAATCCGATGATGCCAAGTGCCAGCAGCACGGCCAGCTGGTAATGCAGCAAGGCCGACAGGCTGGCCTGTTGCAGCTGCAGCCAGATTCCGGCCAGCCAGGCCAGAGCGCCTCCCGTGATGCCCGGCGACGGCCAGATCCGGCTGGACTGCCTTACCGTATAGTAATTATTTTGTATTAATATTTGACGCATGCCGCGATGGTAGCGCAAATCCCTCCCACTTCACCAGGAGCCCCCATGTCCGATATCTACACCCGCCTCGAAGCCCAGGGTATCAGCCTGCCGCCGGTCGCCGTGCCGGCTGCCGCCTATGTGCCTTACATGCAAACCGGCAACCTGCTGTTCCTCAGCGGCCACATCGCCCGACGCGATGGCACAGTCTGGACCGGCCAGCTCGGCAAGGACATGGATACCGCCACCGGCGCCCAGGCGGCACGTGCCGTCGCTATCGACCTGCTCGGCACGCTGCAGGCCGCCACCGGTGACCTGAAGCGCATCAAGCGCGTGGTCAAGGTGATGAGCCTGGTCAACTCCACCAGCGACTACACCGAGCAGCACCTGGTCACCAACGGCTGCAGCGAGCTGCTGGGCGAACTGTTCGGTCCGGAAGTGGGCACGCACGCGCGCAGTGCCTTTGGCGTGGCCCAGCTACCGCTGGGTGCCTGCGTCGAAATCGAGATGATCGTGGAACTGGCCTGATGGCCTGAACATGGTGGCGCGCCAAGGTGCGCCTGTGCCTTATTCCCAGGACAGCAGGTACATGGCGTAGAACGGTACGCCCGACAGCATGGTGAAGCCACCCATGGCCATCGCCAGCGTCCAGTCATAACCCGCCATCACGTCCTTGCAGTCCAGCTGCTTCAGGCGCCCTTCCAGGGCCTGCAGGCTGCCGGCGTGCGTCAGGCCCCAGCGCAGCTTGGCTCCCGTCTGACGCAGCGAAGGATGCCAATAGGCCGAACCGCAGGCCAGCTGGCTGAAGGCATCCATCACCATCTGCGAACCGATCGGCAGGTGCGTGGCCAGGCTATGCAGCAGGTCTCGCACCTGTTCCGGGTCCAGATACATGGTGACGCCTTCCAGCATCACGAACACCGGACGCGTGCCAATCTGCTGCAGCGGCAACTGCTGCCACCAGTCCGGCGCGGTGAGGTCGAGCGTGACAGCATGATGACGCGCATTGATGCAGGGAAGAAGTTGCTCACGCAACTGCATCACCTCAGGCAAGTCGGCATCGACCATGATGCTGCTGCCACTGTCCAGCCACTGGAAATACTGGCTCAGGCCACAGCCCAGATTCAGGAACACGGCATCCGGATGCTGCTGCAGAAACGCCAGCGCCTTGTCGAGGATGAACCGGGTACGGACCAGCACGCCCCAGATGCTGTGGCGATCTTCCGCCCAGCGCGATCCGTCGTCGCCCATGGACTGCAACACACCGGCAGCATACTGGTCATGAATGGCCAGTTGGGGAAACATGGCATCGCCGAGCGCGCGTCCTGCCAGCGGGATGCGCAAGGTAGAAGGGACCGTAGTCAGCCCTGAAGCCAGGGTCAGCGGGCTAGCCCGATCTGCACCAGTACTGCGTGCCATATCCATGATTCTTCTCAGGTTATTGCACCGGCACAGCGCCGATGCTGTTGCTTTATACATACATGCTACCGTACGTATGTGACGCACGATCGTGCTTTATAACTAGCCCAAGGGTTTACCCCAGACGCAAAACGGCCACACCTGGACAGGTGTGGCCGTTTTGCAGGTCAGCGGGGCCAATCGCCCGCCACCATGGGGTCAACAGCAGCGACCGATACCGCCGCCGTAACGTGCCTGCTGCCGGTTGATGAAGAACTCTTCGTAAGTCATCGCCGGCTGGTCCGGATGGGTGCGCTTCATGTGCGCCAGGTAGTTGTCATAGCTGGGAACGCCCACCATCAGACGGGCGGTCTGGCCGAAGTAACGGCCGGCGGCAGTCAGTTTCTGGAACATGCTGATGTCTCCTTCAGTGGGACTTGGCCATGGCCTCGGCAGGCAAGGGCTCGTACGGCACTTCATGCATCACCGGCTGTGCCTGCTTGCGCGCAGCCAGCGATGTACGGATACCGTAGAACAGGATAACCACAACCACCGACATGAACAAGGCCGTCAGGGCCGCATCCAGGCGGTTGTTGAACACCAGGCGGCTCATTTCTTCCATGGACTTGGCCGGGGCCAGCACCTGGCCCGACTGCATCGCGGCATCAAACTTGTTGGCCAGCGCCAGGAAGCCGATACGCGGATCGGTATGGAACAGCTTCTGGAAACCGGCGTACATGGTGATGATCAGCAGCCAGACCGTGGGCACGATGGCGACCCAGGCGTAGCGGTCCTTCTTCATCTTGAACAGCACGGTCGCCACCAGCGTCAGCGCGATCGCGGCCAGCATCTGGTTGGCAATGCCGAACAGCGGCCACAGCGTGTTGATGCCGCCCAGCGGATCGACCACGCCCTGGTACAGGAAGTAGCCCCACAGCGCCACGCAGACGGCGGTCGCCACCAGGTTGCCGACCAGCGAATCGGTCTGTTTCATCGCCGGCACGAAGTTGCCCAGCAGGTCCTGCAGCATGAAACGGCCGGAGCGGGTACCGGCGTCCACCGCGGTCAGGATGAACAGCGCCTCGAACAGGATGGCAAAGTGGTACCAGAAGGCCATCATGCCCTCGCCACCAAACACCTGGTGCAGGATGTGGGCCATGCCCACCGCCAGCGTCGGTGCGCCACCGGCACGCGAGATGATGGTGGATTCACCCACATCGGCCGCAACCTGGTTCAGGATTTCCGGCGTGATGGCAAAGCCCCAGCCGTTGATCACGGCAGCCGCCGATTCCGGCGTGGTGCCCAGCACCGCTGCCGGTGCGTTCATGGCAAAGTAGACGCCCGGGTCAATCACGGACGCAGCGATCAGCGCCATGATGGCCACGAACGATTCCATCAGCATGCCGCCGTAACCGATCAGGCGTGCGTGGCTTTCGTTTTCCAGCATCTTCGGCGTGGTGCCGGAAGAAATCAGCGCGTGGAAGCCGGACACGGCGCCACAGGCAATCGTGATGAACAGGAACGGGAACAGGTTGCCGCTCCAGGCCGGGCCGGTGCCGTCGATGAAACGGGTCACGGCCGGCATCTTCATCTCGGGCGCGATGAACAGCACGCCGCATGCCAGACCGACAATCGTGCCGATCTTCAAGAAGGTGGACAGGTAGTCACGCGGCGCCAGCAGCAGCCAGACCGGCAGCACTGCAGCAACGAAACCGTAGATCACCAGCGCCCAGGTCAGCTGCTTGCCGTCCAGGTCAAAGTGCTGCGCCAGCGAAGGCGTCTCGGCCACCACACCGCCGTAGTACAGCGCCCACATCAGCATCAGGAAGCCGATGATGGAAATCTCGCCGATGCGGCCCGGACGCAGGTAGCGCATGTACAAGCCCATGAAGATGGCGATCGGGATCGTGGCGGCCACGGTGAACGTGCCCCAGGGGCTGTGCGTCAGCGCCTTCACCACGATCAGGGCCAGCACCGCCAGGATGATGATCATGATCATGAAGGTGCCGAACAGCGCAATCACGCCGGCCACCGGACCCATTTCGGACTTGATCAGGTCGCCCAGCGAGCGGCCGTCACGGCGCGTGGACACGAACAGCACCATGAAGTCCTGCACCGCGCCGGCAAACACCACGCCAGCCAGGATCCACAGCATGCCGGGCAGATAGCCCATCTGTGCGGCCAGCACCGGGCCGACCAGCGGGCCGGCGCCGGCAATCGCGGCAAAGTGGTGGCCAAACAGCACCCCCTTGTTGGTCGGCACATAGTCCAGACCGTCGTTGTGACGCCAGGCCGGCGTCATGCGCGTGGCGTCCAGGCCAAGCACCTTATTCGCAATGAACAGGCTGTAGTAGCGATAGGCAATCAGGTAGACACACACTGCAGCCACGACAATCCACAAGGCATTGATGGACTCCCCTCGCTGCAGTGCCACGTA
>JAAYCV010000133.1 GCA_012729605.1 Ramlibacter sp.
CCATGGGCCGAGACAAAATCCATCAGGCCAAAGCTGATCGACTGCACGCGCGGATGGGCGGCAATCTCGAAGGCGTTGCGAATGGCAAAGGAGGACTCGAGCAGCACCTGCAGCGGCATCTGCTGGCCACCGTGCGCATCCACATGCTGCACGGCAAGCTCGACATCGGCCAGCGATTCCACCTTGGGAATCATCACATGGCGCCAGATGGAAGCCCCCTGCCCCACCAGCGTCTCGACATCAGCGGCAAAAGCGGGATGATCGACCGGATGCACGCGCACCGAGACACGCGCATCGGCTGCAGCGGAGCGCGCCAGCTCCAGCACCATGGCGGCATGCTCGGCCTCGCCGCCAACCGGGGCACCGTCTTCGCAGTCCATGGTCAGGTCAAACACGCAGGCACCGAACTCTTCGGTCATCTCGGCCTGCAGCTGCAGGCTCTTGCGGATACGCGCTTCCATCCCGCAATAGTGATCGCAGGTGGGGAGCTGGCCGGTAGCGCCCTGGGCGCCCAGCAGCACATCACGCGGGTGGGCCGTGGTCAAGTCTGTCATGTCGTGGTCTGGCAGGCTGCGCAGGCGATGCCTGCAGGGTCAAAATCCACCCAAGCACACAGCACATGCGCTTGGGCAGATGCCCTGTCGAAACAGGGCAGATCCTTGGTGCTGCCGCTTGTGCGGCAGCCAGGGTAGCAATTACAGCAGGTGCTGCACGCCTTCCTTCTCGCCTTCCAGCTCGGCCAGGGTCTTGTTGATGCATTCCTGGCTGAACGCGTCGATTTCCAGGCCTTCCACGACCTTGTACTCGCCGTTTTCGCATGTCACCGGGAAGCCGAACATGGTGTCTTGCGGGATGCCGTACCAGCCCTGGCTCGGGATACCCATGGTGACCCACTGGCCGTTGGTGCCCAGGGCCCAGTCACGCATGTGGTCGATGGCGGCGTTGGCAGCAGAAGCGGCAGAGCTCAGGCCACGTGCCTCGATGATGGCGGCGCCACGCTTGCCCACGGTCGGCAGGAAGGTGTTGCGGTTCCAGTCTTCGTCGTTGATCAGGTCCTTGACGCCCTGGCCGTCGATGGTGGCGAAGCGGTAGTCGGCGTACATGGTGGGAGAGTGGTTGCCCCACACGGCCAGCTTCTCGATGCTGGACACCGGCTTGCCGGTCTTCTCGGCGATCTGGCTGGCGGCACGGTTGTGGTCCAGGCGCAGCATGGCGGTGAAGTTCTTGGCCGGCAGGTCCGGAGCGCTCTTCATGGCGATGTAGGCGTTGGTGTTGGCAGGGTTGCCCACCACCAGCACCTTGACGTTGCGGTCAGCCACGGCGTTCAGGGCCTTGCCCTGGGCGGTGAAGATCTGGGCATTGGCTGCCAGCAGGTCGGCACGCTCCATGCCGGGGCCACGCGGACGGGCGCCGACCAGCAGCACGTACTGGGCATCCTTGAAGGCAGTCATCGGATCGGAGTGGGCTTCCATGCCAGCCAGCAGCGGGAATGCGCAGTCCTGCAGCTCCATCATCACGCCCTTCAGCGCGTTCTGGGCCTTCTCGTCCGGGATTTCGAGCAGCTGCAGGATCACGGGCTGGTCCTTGCCCAGCATTTCGCCGGAAGCAATACGGAACAGCAGGGCGTAACCGATCTGGCCAGCAGCGCCGGTAACGGCAACGCGTACGGGGGATTTGCTCATGAAACAGTCTCCAGGGAGTGTGAGAAGAAAAAAATGGATGTTGCCTGCCACCCGGCAGACGACAAGAAACCCGTGTGCCGGTCGCCCGGATACTTGGATCCAGGCCCGCTCACAGCGCGTGCCATAGTGTAACGCCGAAAGCTGTTGCGCGACAACTTGTCTTATGTCTTATATAAGATATCATTTAGCAAATGACCGCGCTATCCAGCGTGTCAACTCCACTCTATCCCGCTCCTGTTACACAGGCGCAACAGTGCCATGACCCAAGCCCCTACCGCCCTCGCGGAAGCCGCCCACTCCGGCCCGGCAGCCGGCAGCGACAACGCTGCCACCCCCACCTTCAGTCCGCTCTACCAGCAGATCAAGCAGGCCATGCTGCACAGCCTGCAGGCTGGTGAATGGAAGCCGCAAGAAGCCATCCCGAGCGAAATGGAACTGGCCAAGCGCTACAGCGTGAGCCAGGGCACGGTGCGCAAGGCGATCGACGAACTGGCTGCCGAAAACCTGGTGATCCGCCGCCAGGGCAAGGGCACGTTTGTTGCCAGCCACAACGAGCGCCATGTGGAATACCGCTTCCTGCGCCTGTACCCGGACCATGGCACGCTCGACAGCGAAGGTCCGGCGCAGCGCACCATCCTCGAATGCCGCCGGCTGCGTGCCACGGCCGAGCTGGCCGAGGCGCTGCAACTCGCCAGTGGCGAATCGGTGCTGCAGGTCCGCCGCGTGCTCTCGCTGGGCGGCGTGCCCACCATCCTGGAAGACATGTGGCTGCCGGCCAGCCTGTTCAAGGGGCTCACGGCGGAACAGCTGTCCGAGCACCAGGGTCCGACCTATGGCCTGTTCGAGCGCGACTTTGGCGTGCGCATGACACGTGCCGAAGAACGCGTGCGCGCCACCCTGCCCACTGCGGAGCAGGCAGAACTGCTCCAGGTCGATCCGGCCATGCCGCTGCTGCAGGTGGAACGCACCAGCCTGACCTACAACGACAAGCCAGTAGAGATCCGCAAGGCGCTCTACCGGACCGATACCCACCACTACCGCAACACCCTGAGTTGAGCTGCCGGAAACGGTCGCCGCGATGGCTTACCCGTCCAAATTTGTACGATTCCAACGGTTACCCCTCATATCGTGAACTATTGCAGCTAAAATCGACGCCGCTCTTGTAACGATATTTGTCACACGTGACGCGATGCCTCGTGTCGTGTGCGGCTGTTTCGCTTTCTTGACTCTCACAAGGCTGATCATGTCTACTACCAACAAATCCTCCCAGCGCCCCGAGTTCCGCAACATCGGTCTCTCGGACCTGATTCCCATTGCCCTGCGCATGCCCATCGCGGCCAAGGTCTCCATCCTGCACCGCATCAGCGGCATGCTGATGTTCCTGCTGCTGCCCTTCATCGTCTGGCTGTTCGACAAGTCGGTCAGCTCGCAGGTCTCCTGGGAGCGCTTCACCGGCCTGTTCAACGGCAGCCTCGGCATGCCTGGCTGGTTCTACAAGCTGATCGGCCTGCTGCTGATCTGGTCCTTCCTGCACCACCTGATCGCCGGCCTGCGCCATATCTACATGGACTTCTGCCACTCCGCCGTGAACAAGCAGTTTGGCCGTTCTTCCGCCATCTTCACGCTGGTGCTGAGCCTGGGCCTGACCGTGCTGCTGGGCGCCAAGCTGTTCGGCCTGTTCTGATTTCAAAGCTAAAGAGGTAAACCCATGTCTGCTGTCAACTATGGTTCCAAGCGTCGCGCAGGCGGTGCTGCCCACTACGGTACGGGTGACTGGATCGTGCAACGCGGTTCCGCCATCATCATGGCCATCTTCACGATCGCCCTGCTGCTGTCCGTCATCTTCACCTCCGGCCCGCTGGGCTACGAGGCCTGGTCCGGCATCTTCTCCGCTACCTGGATGAAGTTCCTGACCTTCATCACCGTGATCTCCATCTGCTGGCACGCCTGGATCGGCGTCCGCAACGTGTTCATGGATTACATCAAGCCGGTCAGCATCCGCCTGGCCCTGCAACTGTTCGCCGCCGCGTGGCTGATTGGCTCCGCTGGCTGGGCTGCCCAAGTTCTGTGGAGACTGTAAACAATGACTTCGATTACCCAATCCCTGCCGCGCCGCAAGTATGACGTCGTGATCGTGGGCGCCGGCGGTTCCGGCATGCGCGCTTCCCTGCAACTGGCCCGCGCCGGCCTGAGCGTGGCGGTGCTGACCAAGGTCTTCCCGACCCGCTCCCACACCGTGGCGGCGCAAGGTGGCGTGAGCGCCTCCCTGGGCAACATGAACCCGGACAGCTGGCAAGACCACTTCTACGACACCATCAAGGGCTCCGACTGGCTGGGCGACCAGGACGCCATCGAGTTCATGTGCCGTGAAGCCCCCAACGTCGTGTACGAGCTGGAACACTTCGGCATGCCGTTTGACCGCAACCCGGACGGCACGATCTACCAGCGTCCCTTCGGTGGCCACACCGTGGACGCCGGCGACGGCCACCGCAAGCTGGTCGAGCGCGCCTGTGCCGCTGCCGACCGTACCGGCCACGCCATGCTGCACACGCTGTATCAGCAGAACGTGTCGGCCCGCACCCAGTTTTTCGTCGAATGGATGGCGCTGGACTTGGTCCGTGATGCCGACGGCGACGTGGTGGGCGTGACCGCCATGGAAATGGAGACTGGCGAAGTCTTCATGCTGGAAGCCAAGACCACCATGCTGGCAACCGGTGGTGCCGGCCGCATCTTTGCGGCCTCCACCAACGCCTTCATCAACACCGGTGACGGCCTGGGCATGGCTGCCCGTGCCGGTATCGCGCTGCAGGACATGGAGTTCTGGCAGTTCCACCCGACCGGCGTGGCCGGTGCCGGCGTGCTGCTGACCGAAGGCTGCCGTGGCGAGGGTGCCTACCTGGTGAACAGCGAAGGCGAACGTTTCATGGAGCGTTATGCGCCCGAGTACAAGGACCTGGCACCGCGTGACTTCGTGTCCCGCTGCATGGACCAGGAGATCAAGGAAGGCCGTGGCTGCGGTCCGAACAAGGATCACATCCTGCTGAACTTCTCCTACCTGGGTGCCGACAAGATCCACCAGCGTCTGCCCTCCGTGTATGAGATCGGCGTGAACTTCGCCAACGTGGACATCACCAAGGAGCCGATCCCGGTGGTGCCGACAATCCACTACCAGATGGGTGGCGTTCCCACCAACCTGAATGGCCAGGTGGTCGAGTACGTGAACGGCGAAGACCGCGTCATCAACGGCCTGTACGCCGTGGGCGAATGCTCCTGCGTGAGCGTGCACGGCGCGAACCGCCTGGGCACCAACTCCCTGCTGGACCTGCTGGTGTTCGGCAAGGCTGCCGGTAACCACATCATCAAGTACAACAGCGAGAACAAGGCGCACAAGGACCTGCCGGCCAACGCCAGCGATTTCACCCGTGCCCGCCTGGACAAGCTGAACAACAACCCGAACGGCGAATACGCCCAGGACATCGCCAACGACATCCGCGACGCGATGCAGCAGCACGCTGGCGTGTTCCGCACGCAAGCCGGCATGGACGAAGGCGTGACCAAGATCGCCGCGATCCGCGAGCGCGTGGCCAACGTCGGCCTGAAGGACAACTCCCAGGTGTTCAACATGGCACGCCAGGAAGCCCTGGAAGTGGCAAACCTGATCGAAGTGGCCCAGGCCACCATGGTGTCTGCCGCTGCCCGTCACGAGTGCCGTGGCGCCCACACCGTCTACGACTACGAGCATCCGGCCGATCACCCGACCGCCCCGCTGGGCCGTGACGATGTCAACTGGATGAAGCACACCCAGTGGCACAGCGCTACCAACAGCCTGAGCTACAAGCCGGTGCGTACCAAGCCCCTGACGGTTGAAACCGTGCCGCCGCGCGTCCGTACCTTCTGATCCGGCAGCTGCGCCAACGACAACCGATTTGGAGTTATCTCATGCAAAAACGTACTTTCAAGATCTACCGCTACGATCCGGACAAGGATGCCAAGCCCTATATGCAGACCATCGAGCTGGAGCTCGAAGGCCATGAGCGCATGCTGCTGGACGCCCTGGTCAAGCTGAAGGCCGTGGATCCGACCCTGTCCTTCCGTCGCTCCTGCCGCGAAGGCGTGTGTGGTTCCGACGCCATGAACATCAACGGCAAGAACGGTCTGGCCTGCCTGACCAACCTGCGCAACCTGAAGGACCCGATCGTCCTGAAGCCGCTGCCGGGCCTGCCGGTCATCCGCGACCTGATCGTGGACATGACCATGTTCTTCAACCAGTACCATTCGATCAAGCCCTACCTGATCAACAACACGCCGGCACCCCAAAAGGAACGCCTGCAAAGCCCCGAAGAGCGCGAAGAGCTCAACGGCCTGTATGAGTGCATCCTGTGCGCGAGCTGCTCCACCAGCTGCCCGAGCTTCTGGTGGAACCCCGACAAGTTCGTGGGTCCGGCCGGCCTGCTGCAGGCGTACCGCTTCCTGGCCGACAGCCGCGACCAAGCCACCAGCGAACGTCTCGACAACCTGGAAGACCCCTACCGCCTGTTCCGCTGCTACTCCATCATGAACTGTGTGGATGTTTGCCCGAAGGGCTTGAATCCGACCAAGGCCATTGGCAAAATCAAGGAGTTGATGGTCCGTCGTACCGTCTGATCGGATTGGCCGATGGACGAACTCGACGACCGCCTCACTCCGGTTGAATACAGCAAGTTGCGCTGGCGCTGCCGGCGCGGCCTGCTGGAGAATGACCTGTTCATCGAGCGCTATCTGGACAAGTACGGAAGCGCCATGACAGTCAGGGAAGCCAGGGCGATGTACGCCCTGATGGACCTGGCGGACAACGATCTGCTGGATCTGATGCTGCGACGCAAGGAACCCACTGCACCGCTGGATACGCCCGATGTGCTGTCCCTGCTGGAGCGCATGCGAACCCCCAGATCCTCTTAACAAAAGTGCCGGTGTACTCCACCGGCTCTTTTCCAAGTCAACACGATTACTACACCAGGAGATTCCCACATGAAACTCGCCGACAACCAGGCCACGCTGTCCTTCAGCAACGGCAACCCCAGCATCGAACTGCCCATCTACCACGGCAACATCGGTCCGGACGTCATCGACATCCGCAAGCTGTATGGCCAGACTGGCATGTTCACCTACGATCCGGGTTTCCTGTCCACGGCCTCCTGCCAGTCCGCCATCACCTACATCGACGGTGACAAGGGCGAGCTGCTGTACCGCGGCTACCCGATCGAGCAGCTGGCCGAGAAGTGCGATTTCCTGGACACCTGCTACCTGCTGCTGAAGGGCGACCTGCCGGAAGCACAACAGCGTGAAGACTTCCACAAGATGGTGCTGAGCCACACCATGGTGAACGAGCAGATGCAGTTCTTCCTGCGTGGTTTCCGCCGTGACGCGCACCCGATGGCCGTGCTGACCGGCCTGGTGGGCGCCATGTCCGCCTTCTACCACGAGAGCACCGACATCCACAACCCGGTGCACCGCGACATCGCTGCCACCCAGCTGATCGCCAAGATGCCGACGCTGGTCGCCATGGCCTACAAGTACGGCAAGGGCGAGCCCTACATGTACCCGCAGAACAACCTGAGCTATGCCGGCAACTTCCTGCGCATGATGTTCGGTACGCCCTGCGAAGAGTACAAGGTCAACCCGGTGATCGAGAAGGCGCTGGACCGCATCTTCATCCTGCACGCTGACCACGAGCAGAACGCTTCCACTTCTACCGTGCGCCTGTGCGGTTCTTCCGGCACCAACCCGTTTGCAGCCATCGCTGCCGGTGTAGCCTGCCTGTGGGGCCCCGCTCACGGTGGCGCCAACGAAGCCTGCCTGAACATGCTGGAAGACATCCAGAAGATGGGCGGCGTGGCCAAGGTGGGCGAGTTCATGGAGCAGGTCAAGGACAAGAACTCCGGCGTGCGCCTGATGGGCTTTGGTCACCGCGTGTACAAGAACTACGACCCGCGCGCCAAGCTGATGCAGGAAACCTGCAACGAAGTGCTGGCCGAGCTGGGCCTGGAAAAGGATCCGCTGTTCGCCCTGGCCAAGGAGCTGGAGCGCATCGCCCTGGAAGACGACTACTTCGTCCAGCGCAAGCTGTACCCGAACGTGGACTTCTACTCCGGCATCGTGCAGCGCGCCATCGGTATCCCGGTCAACCTGTTCACCGGCATCTTCGCGCTGGCCCGTACCGTGGGCTGGATCGCGCAGCTGAACGAGATGATCAGCGATCCGGAATACAAGATTGGCCGTCCGCGCCAGCTGTACACCGGCTC
>JAAYCV010000020.1 GCA_012729605.1 Ramlibacter sp.
TCGTACAGCTTGCACTTGCCGGCGGTCTCGAAGTACCACTTCCAGGAGAAGGGCTGCACCACGATGCGGCCGGGCAGCAGCTCTTCCAGGCGGTGCTGGGCGTTCTTCAGCTGGTACAGCGGAATCGTCATGTCCACATGGTGTGCGGTGTGCTCCATGATGTGGTGCATGGCGGCGCCAATCTTGAACGGGAAGGTCAGGTGCACGGTGGTGGAGACAAACGGCGCTGCCTTGCCCCAGGCCGACTTGTCGTTCTGCCAGCTCACCTTCTCGTGCGTGTGGTGCACATAGACGACGAAGCCGATCATGTAGAACCAGAACATCAGCGGAGCAGCCATGCCGAACAGGAAGGCCTGCCACACCGGCTGTTCGAAGGCCAGCGCCAGCAGCGTGATCGCCACGGCCCAGACCAGCCAGAAGACCAGCACCAGGATGTTGTCCCAGATGAAGACGGAACGGCGCGTCGGCATGTACTTCTTGTTCGGGAAGAACTCGCGGTGCCACCAGATCTCGATCATGTAGTAGATGCCGGCACCCCAGCCGCTGCGGTAGATACGCTGCAGCAGGCGCTTGGTCGGCGACAGCGCGTCGTACTCTTCCTTGGTCAGCGGCTCCCAGACGAAGTCCACGCCCTTCAGGCAGGTGTAGCCGTGGTGGATCACGTTGTGGCCCACGTCCCACAGGCTGTAGGCGGTAAGCGAAGGCATGAAGGCGATGCGGCCCAGCCACTTGTTGAGCTGGCGGTTCGGCGTCAGACTCATGTGGCAGGCGTCGTGGCCAATGATGAACAGGCGGCCGATGACAAAGCCGGCAGCCAGACCGCACAGCAGCTGCAGCCACCAGGCTTCAAACAGCACGGCGCCGGCGATCAGCGCAAAGAACAGGGCAAAATCGATGACCAGCAGCACAAAGGCGTGCCAGTTGTCGCGTTGGGCAAAGGGAGCGGTCCAGGAACGGATGACCTTGCGATGGGGCATCGGCTGGTCGGGAGTGATCGGCTGCGCCGTATCCACGGTCGCTTGCTGGGAAGTCTCGGTCATATCTCTCACATCTCAGTGCGGGCGGCAGTCGGCAAGCGTCTGCACTGGAAGAAGGGCCTGCAGCCACGCACTGATGTGGCTGCTACCCTCACGGGCGCGCGCCCATGAACCTCTCATTGTATGAATGATGAGAATATGAGGCCAGTCTTGGCCTTACCGCAGTGCAGCACAAACCCCTTGTGATTCGTCCACAGGGGCTGCAGGCCCCGATTCTGCAGCTTTTCTGCAACAGTTAACGTCGCAATCGCACCACCGTGCTTTTTTAGCAAAAGCCAGAAAGCCCGGTTGACGGGCCTTGTGGCAGGCCCCAGGCGGAGCCTGCAAGCCGGATCCTTACGCCGCGGCGCGCTTGCCCAGGATCTCGAATGCCGGCAGCGTCTTGCCTTCCAGCACTTCCAGGAAAGCGCCACCACCGGTGGAGATATAGCTCACGTCCTTGTCAATGCCGTACTTGGCGATCGCCGCCAGCGTGTCGCCGCCACCGGCGATGCTGAAGGCATCGGAAGCGGCAATCGCGCGCGCGATGGTTTCGGTGCCGTGGGCAAACTGGTCGAACTCGAACACGCCGACCGGGCCGTTCCAGACGATGGTACCGGCGGCCTTGAGCTTGTCGGCCAGCAGCTGCGCCGTCTTGGGGCCGATGTCCAGGATCATGTCGTCTTCGGCGACGTCCTTGGCATCCTTGATTTCGGCAGCAGCATCGGCGGCAAAGGCCTTGGCAGTCACCACATCGACCGGGATCGGCACTTCGGCGCCACGCTCCTTCATCTTGGCGATCACCTTCTTCGCCTCGTCCACCAGGTCGCCCTCGGCCAGCGACTTGCCGATGTGCAGGCCTTCGGCCAGCATGAAGGTGTTGGCAATGCCGCCACCAACGATCAGGCCATCGACCTTGTCGGCCAGGCTTTGCAGGATGGTCAGCTTGGTGGAGACCTTGCTGCCGGCCACGATGGCGATCAGCGGGCGCTTGGGGTTGGCCAGGGCAGTGCCGATGGCGTCCATCTCGGCCGCCAGCAGCGGACCGGCACTGGCGATCGGCGCGTACTGCGCAATGCCGTAGGTCGTGCCTTCGGCGCGGTGCGCGGTGCCAAAGGCGTCGTGCACGAAGATGTCGCACAGCTGGCCCAGCTTCTCGGCCAGCTCCGGCTTGTTCTTCTTTTCGCCCACGTTCAGGCGGCAGTTTTCCAGCAGCACCAGCTCACCCGGCTGCACCTCGACGCCGTCCAGCCAGTTGCTGACCAACGGCACGTCGCGGCCGAGCAGCTCGCCCAGGCGCGCTGCCACCGGCGACAGGGAATCTTCCGGCTTGAATTCGCCTTCCGTCGGGCGGCCCAGGTGAGAGGTGACCATGACGGCGGCACCGGCGTCCAGCGCCATGCGGATGCAGGGCAGCGAGGCGCGGATACGGGTGTCTTCGGTGATGTTGCCCTCGTCGTCCTGCGGCACGTTCAGGTCGGCACGGATGAAGACGCGCTTGTCCTTGGCCTGGCCGTTGGCGCACAGATCGGAAAAACGGATGAATTGCATGGAGTGTCCCTGTAAGAATGATGAAAATCCTGTGACTGAGGCCATTATAGAAAAGCTGGCAGCCCCTGCTGCCGCTGCGTACGCGCCTGTACACTGGAAGCAGCACGACCACGAGAACAAGGAGTACCCGCATGAAGATCCTGATCGCCATCGACGGCAGCCAAGTGTCCCACCACGAGGTGCAGTACGCGCTGCAACTGGTGCGCAACGGCCTGCGCGCCAGCGTGGTGCTGGCCAACGTGCAGGAATCGCCCAGCACCTACGAACGCCTGACGGCGCAGGGCAACGAGGAAATGCTGGCCAACGTGGCCTATGGTGCCGGCACCGACGCGCTGGCCGACTCGGTACGCCTGATCGAGCAGGCCGGTGTCAGCTACGTCACCGAAGTGATCAGCAGCGGCAATCCGGCGCAATCCATCATCGAGCTGGTGCACCTGCACGGCTGCGACCTGATCATCACCGGCACGCGCGCCCAGGGCATGTTGCGCAACATGCTGGGCGGATCGGTCTCGCGCGAGCTGATTGACGATGCCCCGGTGCCGGTGCTGGTGGTCAAGCTGCCCGATCCGATCCTGTCCGAGCCCTGAGGCTTACTGCTCGACGCGCTTGCCGTCCTGGAAGCGGTACAGGGTCACGGCCGGCTTCTGCAGCTCGCCACGCGGCGTGAAGCTGATCTCGCCGGTCAGGCCCTGGTACTGCAGCGCTGCCAGCTTCGGCAGATAGACCTTGGGATCGGTGGAATCGGCCTGCTTCATGGCCGCCACCAGCACCTGGGTGGCATCGTAGGAATACGGGCTGTAGATCTGGAACTGGCCGCTGTAGGCCTTGTCATAGCGCTGCAGCCAGTCCTGGCCGCCCTGCATGCGCTGCACCGAAATGCCGCCGGTGGCACAGATCACGTTCTGTACGGTGGCGACGTTGCCGGACAACTCGGGCATGCGCTCGGTGCACAGCGGATCGCCGCCGAGCAGCTTGACCTGGCTCATGCCGAGCTGCTGCATCTGGCGCAGCATCGGGCCGCCTTGCGCATCCAGGCCACCAAACATGATGGCATCCGGGTTGCGTGCCTTGATCGAGGTCAGGATCGGCATGAAGTCGGTCGCCCGGTCATTGGTGAATTCGCGCACCACGACTTCCATGCCGTTCTGCTTCGCGGCCTCCTCGAAGGTATCGGCCAGGCCCTGGCCAAACGCCGTGCGATCATCGACGATGGCCACCGTCTTCACGCCCTGCTGGGCGGCGCTGGCCGCTACCGCTTCGGCCAGCTGGTTGTCGTTGGCAATCACGCGGAAGGTGGTGTTGTAGCCGGCCTTGGTCACGTCCGGGTTGGTCGCTGCCGGCGTCACGTGCGGGATGCCGCACTTGTTGTACACGTCCGCAGCCGGAATCGTGGTGCCGGATTGCAGGTGGCCGACCACGCCGGCCACCTTGGCGTCACACATCTTCTGCGCCACGGTGGTGGCCTGGCGCGGGTCGCCGGCATCGTCCTCGGCCACCAGCTTGAAGTGCACCGGCTTGCCACCAATCACCGGCTGGCTGGCGTTGATGTCATCAATCGCCATGCGCACGCCGTTTTCCACATCCTTGCCAACGTGGGCAATGCCGCCGGACAAGGGGCTGACGGTGCCGATCAGCACCTCGACTGCATCGGCGGGTGCGGAGGCGGTGGCCGAAGCGGCAGCGGAAGCTGCACCGGCTGCCGGAGCCGCCTCCTGCTTCGAGCAGGCCGCCAGTGACAGCATCGCGCCAAGCGCGCACAGGGACAGGGCAAAAGGGATGCGGGAGGAAGAAGTCATGGGCAATCTCGCAGGCTAGTCCGCGGGGCAAGGTGCCCCAAAAGGACTAGTTTACGCCAGCACATGTGCTACCAGCCCAGCCCCAGATGCAGCGGCAGGTACACCGCCATGCCGACCAGGATCGTGCCCATGACGCTGCGCCGCCGGAAGTACCAGAGCGCGCCAGCCAGTGCGCCATACAGGCGGGCATCGTTCCAGCTGGCCAGTTCGCCTTGCGTGACGGCAATTTCCGGGATCACCAGGGCCGCCAGTGCCGCCACCGGCGCGTACTTGAGGCTGCGCTGGAACCAGGTCGGCATCGGCAGATTGCGCCGCGAGATGAAGAAGAAGCTGCGCGAGACAATCGTCACCAGCGTCAGGCCGATGATGATGAGGATGGTGAGCCAGTCGGTCTGGCCCGGTACGCTGATAATGCTCATGGGCGCCCCTGGCGGCGCTGGCGCGCTTCCTGCTCTTCCACATGGCGGCGCAGCACGGTGTATTCCAGCAGCAGGCAGATGCCGACCGAGAGCAGGATCGCCACCACCAGGTTCAGCTTGAGTGGCAGCGCATAGGCCATTACCGCCACGCCACCGGCCAGGATCGCCGTGAGGATGCGCATGCGGCTGTCCAGCATCGCGCACATCACGCCCAGCACCGCCAGCGTGCCGGCAAAACCCAGCCCCCAGGATGTCGGCAAGGTACTGGCCAGCAGCACGCCAGTCAGGCAGGCGACACACCAGTTGACGTAGTTGGCCGCCGTATTGCCAACATACCAGGCGACCTGCTCGCCTCGCAGCTGCGGATCGTGCGTGGCCGGATGCGGATGGCGCTGGGTGAACAGCACGTAGTTGACGTCACCCGACAGGTAGCCAAACATCATGCGCTCCCGGAACGGCAGGTGCATCACGTAGTTGCGCAAGTGCGCGCTGAACACGACAAAACGCAGGTTGACGCAGAACGCCGCCACCAGGATCACCCAGACCGGCGCACCGGCCACGATCAGCGGCAGCGCCGCCAGCTGGGCAGTACCGGCAAACACCAGCACTGTCATCAGCATGGCCTCGAACAGGCTGAGGCCGGAATTGCTCATGGCGACACCCGTCATCAGGCCCCAGGAGGCAATGCCGAGCGCGATCTGGTAGTAGTTGCGCCAGCCCTCGCGGAAGGCCGGCTGGCGGATCATCGCCGGCGACAGGACAGGCGGCTCCAGCGCGCGGTCGCGCGGCGCCAGCCCGGAGGTGGAAACGGCAGTGCTCATGGAAGTACAGGGAGTTCAGTCGGCCTGCTGGCCCAGCACGGTTCCTGCCGGCAGGGCAAAGCCGCGCAGCCAGTCGGCCACCGGCAGGCGCTTGCCGCCAGCGCGCTGCAGCATGGTCAGCCGCAGCACGCGGCCATCGCCACAGGCGACATCGATGCCATCGGCACCACTGGCCAGCACCTGGCCCGGCGTGGCCTGGCTGTCCTGCTCCAGCAGCTGTGCCGCATGCACCTTGACCAGCTCGTGCTGGCCTTCGGCATTCGGTGCCGTGGTGTGCGCAATCGGAAACGGCGTGAAGGCGCGCACGCGGCGCGCAATCTGGTCCGCCGAGTCTTGCCAGTTAATGCGGGCTTCGGCCTTCTCGATCTTGTGTGCGTAAGTGATGCCGTCTGCGGGCTGCGGCGTGGCCGGTGGCAGGCCACCGCAGGCAGCCAGCTCCAGCGCCTCCACGATCAGGCGGCCGCCCAGATCGGCCAGCTGGTCGTGCAGACTGGCGGTGGTAGCGGCAGCCGTGATCGGCAGGCGCTCGGTCAGCAGCATGTCGCCGGTATCCAGGCCGATGTCCATCTGCATGATGGTGACGCCAGTCTCGGCATCGCCGGATTCGATGGCGCGATGGATGGGCGCAGCACCGCGCCAGCGCGGCAGCAGGCTGGCATGGATGTTCAGGCAGCCGAGGCGCGGCAGGTCCAGCACCCATTGCGGCAGGATCAGGCCGTAGGCCGCCACCACCATCACGTCGGGCTGCACCTGCAGCAAGGCCTCGCGTGCCTGCGCCGCCTCATCGGCATACTTGCCATCGAGCTTCAGGCCGTGCGGCTGCTGCACCGGAATGCCATGCGCCAGCGCCGTCTGCTTGACCGGCGAGGCCTGCAGCTTCATGCCGCGCCCGGCCGGACGATCCGGCTGCGTCAGCACCAGCGGCACTTCGAAACCGGCCTGCAGCAGGCGCTGCAGCGCCACCTGGGCAAACTCCGGCGTACCGGCAAACACCACTTTCATGGAAGATCCTGCCCGTGCTTATGCCGACTGGCGGGATTTCTGCTCGCGCTCGGCTTCACGCTGCGCCTTGACCAGCTTGGTCTTGATGCGGCCACGCTTGAGCGGCGACAGGTATTCGACAAACACCTTGCCGGCCAGGTGATCCATTTCGTGCTGCAGGCAGACCGCCAGCAGGCCATCGGCCTCGATCACGCGGCTGTTGCCCTGCTCGTCCAGTGCGCGCACATGCACTTGCGCGGCACGCTCCACGCCATCGTAGATGCCGGGCACCGACAGGCAGCCCTCGTCACCGCGTACGCGCTCTCCGCTGGCCCAGACGATTTCCGGGTTGATCACCACCAGGCGCTGGTCACGCGATTCGGACACGTCGATCACCACCACGCGCTCGTGTACGTCGACCTGGGTTGCCGCCAGGCCGATGCCATTGGCTTCGTACATGGTCTCGAACATGTCATCCAGCAGCGTGCGGATGCGCTCGTCCACCTGCGCCACGGGCTTGGCCACGGTGTGCAGCTTGGGATCGGGATAGACAAGAATGGGAAGCAGGGCCATGGAATCACTCGAAAGACAGCAGGCCACCTGCAGTGGCCGAATACCGGTATTTTCCCGTGTTTTGCCATTTCCTGCAGCAGGCCGCACGCTTGGCCACGCTGCTGTCAGGCACATGGCGGCAAAATCCGCCGGAATCGCACGATAATCAATACTTTGTATTTAAATTGGATGTTTCCGCATGAGCGATGAGGAACTGGTCGCCTGGCTGCAGCTGCTGCAGGCACACGGCATTGGCCCGGACACGGCACGCCGGCTGCTGGCCAGCTTCGGCCTGCCACAACAGGTAGTGGCGCAATCGCGCCATGCACTGGAGCAGGTCATCAGCAGCCGCCAGGTCGAGGCGCTGCTGCATCCGTCCGAAGACACGCTGGCGCTGATCGATCGCACTCGCCAATGGCTGCAACCGCAGGCCGATGGCATTGCGCGCTGGCTGATCCCGCTCGGCAGCCCGGACTACCCGCCACAGCTGCTGCAGACGGCTGATCCGCCGGTGCTGCTCTATGCCATGGGCCAGCGCGACCGCCTGGCACCCAGCCGCTGCATCGCCATGGCCGGCAGCCGCAACCCGACCAGCCAGGGCGCCGACAATGCCCGCATGTTTGCACGCAGCTTTGCGCGCCACGGCTGGACCGTGGTGTCGGGGCTGGCGCTCGGCATCGATGCCGCCGCGCACGAAGGCGCGCTCGACGGTTTTGATGCGCTACAGGAAGCCGGTGCCGCCACCATTGCCGTGGTCGGCACCGGACTGGATCGGGTCTACCCGGCGCAGCATCGCGAACTGGCGCACCGTATCTGCCAGTCCGGCGTGCTGCTGAGCGAGTTTGCGCTCGGCGCGCCACCGCAGGCGCACCATTTTCCGCGCCGCAACCGTATCCTCTCCGGGCTGTGCCACGGCGTGCTGATCGTGGAAGCTGCACCGCAATCGGGTTCGCTGATCACGGCACGGCTGGCCAGCGAACAGGGGCGCGAGGTGTTTGCGATTCCCGGATCGATCCACTCGCCGCAGTCGCGCGGCTGCCATGCACTGATCCGGCAAGGCGCCAAGCTGGTGGAATCCGCGGAAGACGTGCTGGAAGAGCTGCGTCCGCTGCTGCCCGGACCGACGCATGCCACCGGCTGGGCGGCCAGCTCGGTCTCGGTCACGCCGGCCGACCAGCCCCACCCGGTGCTGGATGCACTCGGCCACGATCCGGTCAGCCTGGATGCGCTGCTGGCGCGCACCGGCATGGACACGGCGACACTGCAGGCCGAACTGCTGGCCCTGGAACTGGACGGCCTGGTGGCGCGCCTGCCCGGCGGGCTATTCCAGCGCCGCGCTGCCGGCTAGCCGCGTCAGTCTTCGGAAAAGCCCTTGGCCATGGCGGCACGCTGGCGCGCGGCAAATTCCTCGTAGACGTTGATGCCGCGCAGCTGCAGGATCATGTTGCGCACCGCGGCCTCGACCAGCACCGCGATGTTGCGGCCCACCACCACCTGCACCACCACCTTGGGGATCGGCACGCCGAGCACGTTCTGCATCAGCGGCTCGGTCGGCAGGCGCTCGTAATCACGCTCCAGCGTCTCCTTGCGCACCAGGTGCACGATCATGCGCAGGCGCATGCGGCGGCGCACGGCAATCTCGCCGAAGATGGCACGGATATCCAGCAGGCCGATGCCGCGCACCTCCATCAGGTTCTGCAGCAGCTCGGGACAGCGGCCTTCGATCGTGGTCTGGTTGATGCGGTACAGGTCCACCGCGTCATCCGCCACCAGACCGTTGCCGCGCGAGATCAGCTCCAGGCCGAGTTCGCTCTTTCCCAGTCCGGATTCGCCGGTGATCAGCACGCCCAACCCCAGGATGTCCATGAACACGCCATGCATGGTCTCGCGGCTGGCGAAGTGCTTGGACAGGTAGGTACGCAGCAGGTCGATCACGTAGGCGGCGCGCTCGTCGGTGGAGAACATCGGAATCTGCGCGCGCTCGCACAGCTGCAGCAGCGGTTCCGGCGCCGCTTGCGCATCGGCCAGGATCACCACCGGCGGTTCCAGCGTCAGGATGCGCGCCGTGCGACGCAGCTGGTCTTCCGGCGAGCATTGCGTCAGGTAGGCAACTTCGCGCTGGCCCAGGATCTGCACGCGGTAGGGATGGATGTAGTTGAGGTAGCCGACCAGATCGGCGCCGGAACTGGCTTCGCGCACGGCCACTTCGGCAAAACGGCGCTCGGAAGCACCCAGACCAGCGAGCCACTGCCATTGCAGCGTGGTGCGGAAGGATTCAAACAGGACGTCGGCGCTGATCGCGGTGTGTTTCATGGATGCGGCTCCTGCCATGAAGGAATGACAATGCCTTCATGGTAGCCGCAAGCGCGCGAAAAAATAAGCGCCGCTAATTACAAGGGCTGGACCGATTGCCAGTCGCCCACCAGCTGGTGCAGCTGGGCGGCATCGTGGGTGGTCATGAGCTTTTCGCGCAGATCGGCGTTGCTCAGCATTTCGGCGATTTCGGAGAGGATTTCCAGATGCTTCTGCGTGGCGGCTTCGGGCACCAGCAGGAAGATCAGCAGGCCGACCGGCGTATCGTCCGGCGCGTCAAAGCCGATCGGATGCGCCAGCTGGAACAAGGCGGCCATCGGTGCCTTGAGACCCTTGATACGGCCATGGGGGATGGCAACGCCATGACCCAGACTGGTGGAACCCAGTCGTTCGCGGGCGAACAGGCTGTCGGTAATGACAGCGCGGCTCAATCCGTGCAGGTCTTCGAACAACAGGCCTACTTCCTCGAAAGCACGCTTCTTGCTGGTGACATCCACATTAACAACGACCTGGGTGGCCGGCAGAATGGAGGCGAGTCTGTTCATTGGCTCATACTTTGCAACATCATGCGCACGGCGCAGGCACCCACTCAGTGTTAACCCTGCACTGGCTCTATGAACCGATTCTATATGACAAACATCACATGTGACATATTTACATGATGTTGCGCCGCAGCATTACTGGAGTATTGCTGCGGCGCTGTCGGGCAACCTTATTGCTGCGCCTGCTCCATCACGGTACGCTTTTGCGCCTCGGTGAGCTGGTGCGTCTGCAACTTGTCCTTGTGACGGACGATCTGGCGATCCAGCTTGTCCATCAGGTCATCAATGGCGGCATACATATCGTGCTGGCTGCTTTCGGCATGGATGTCATTGCCCTTGACGCGGATGCTGCACTCGGCGTGCTGGCGGCGATCCTTGTCCTTGTCGTTTTCGATGGACAGGGTGACCTTGGTGTCTACCAGCTGATCAAAGTGGCGCGTGATGCGCTGCAGCTTGGTGGTGACGTATTCGCGCATGGCAGGGGTGACTTCAAGATGACGTCCAGTGATGGTCAGGTTCATGACTCCTCCTTCGTGGCCCGGTGGGCGATGCTGCCGGAAGCCTGGCTTCCGGCTGTGGGGCGGGTCTGCCGTCGCAGATGACCGCGCTTACGCGAACATGTCCGTACCCCTACTATGCGTGCGTGACAGGAAAAATACAAGAGCGAACGAACGTTCCGTTTCCACATCAAGGGCAAACCCGCAGCAGCGGGTTCAGCCCCAGAAGCCGCGCGCCATCAGGGCGGCCAGCAGCGGCAGCACCAGCATCAGGTGCGCCGTGACCATGATGCGGCGGCGCGTGCTGTTGATCTCGCCGACGGCCGGCAGGCTGCCATCGGCCAGAAGCTGGCGGCGCCAGCGCAGAAAGGTCAGCGTGGGGCGGATCGACAGCAGCAGCATCAGCACGAACAGCGTCATCTTCAGATGGAACACCGGATTCGACAGGTAGAAATCCAGCCCCTTGGCGCCCCAGAACAGCCGTGCCAGGCCGGACAGCAGCGTCAGCAGCGCCAGCGAGCCATAGATCAGGTCCAGCCGCGCCAGCCGATGCACCACTTTCGCGTTCATCCACTCCTGGCGGCAGAGCGCAGCCTCGGAGCTGAGGAACACCGTCATCGACAGGATCATCAGGATGTGCAGGTAGGAAAGCGAGGCTTCAAGCATGGGAAATTCCGGTTGTCTGTGGCAGGTGGCGTCACAGTAGCAGCTTATCCACGATA
Organism: Ramlibacter sp.; assembly: GCA_012729605.1. Lineage (GTDB taxonomy): Bacteria > Pseudomonadota > Gammaproteobacteria > Burkholderiales > Burkholderiaceae_C > Brachymonas > Brachymonas wangyanguii. The sequence continues at coordinate 11,211 of JAAYCV010000020.1, forward strand.
ATCGGCCCCATGAGCGGCAATACCCTTGGAACCCTGTTTGCAGTCACCAACTTTGGTGAATCCCACGGCCCGGCCATTGGCTGCGTGATCGACGGCTGCCCGCCCGGCATGGCGCTTTCGGTCGACGACATCCAGCCCGAGCTGGACCGGCGTCGCCCCGGCACCAGCCGGCACGTCACCCAGCGCAACGAAGCCGATCAGGTCGAGATCCTGTCCGGCATCTATGAAGGCAAGACCACCGGCACCCCGATCTGTCTGCTGATCCGCAACACCGACCAGCGCAGCAAGGACTACGGCGACATCCTGCAGACTTTCCGCCCGGGTCATGCCGATTACGGCTACTGGCACAAGTTCGGCATCCGCGATCCGCGCGGCGGCGGCCGCTCCTCGGCACGCCTGACAGCGCCCACGGTGGCCGCCGGTGCAGTGGCACGCAAGTGGCTGTTCGAGCAGTACGGCACCACTTTCCGCGGCTGCATGACGCAGATCGGCGAGATCGCGATCCCGTTCGAGAGCTGGGAGCATGTGCCGAATAACCCCTTCTTCGCGCCCTGCGCCGATGTCAGTGCACTGGAAAGCTATATGGACAGCCTGCGCAAGGCCGGCGACAGCTGCGGTGCGCGCCTGCGCGTGAGCGCCAGCGGCGTACCGGTAGGCTTGGGCGAACCGATCTACGACCGTCTCGATGCCGATATCGCCCACGCCATGATGGGCCTGAACGCCGTCAAGGGGGTGGAGATTGGCGACGGCTTTGCCAGCGTGGCCCAGCGCGGCAGCTACCACGGCGACTCGCCGACCCCGAACGGCTTTGCCAGCAACCATGCCGGCGGCATCTTGGGCGGCATCAGCAGCGGCCAGGACATCGAGGTCAGCATCGCCATCAAGCCGACCAGCTCCATCATGACGCCGCGTGATTCGATCAACCTGCAGGGCGAGCCGGTGGTGGTGCAGACCAAGGGCCGGCACGATCCCTGCGTCGGCATCCGCGCCACGCCGATTGCCGAAGCCCTGCTGGCGCTGGTGCTGATGGAGCACGCGCTGCGCCAGCGCGCCCAGTGCGCCGATGTGCGGGTGGACACGCCCGACGTCGCGCGACTCGGCTGAGGACTTCAGCCATGCTGCCCTGGTGGTCGCGGGCCAGGCCGCCGGCTGCCGCATCTGACGATGCCGTCGAGCACGCCCTGCTGCGGACGCTGGAACAGGCCGGTTTTCCGCCAGATGAGCTGCAGGCAGTACGCCAGACGCCAGAGATGTGGCAGCAGCTGCTGCAATTCCAGGCACGCGGCGGCCAGCTGGCGCATGTGGCGGCCGATTTTTCTGCCGCCAACGGCCACCCGGAGCGCATCCTGTTCTACGTGCCCGGGGACCCGGCGCAGCGCATCCATTCGCGCTATTCGACCCTCGCGCACGAGCTCGGCCACGCCCTGTTCCACCTGGAGCAATGGCAGCCGATCAGTCAGTTTGCCAGTGCCGAAGCCTATGCCCGCTCGCGCGAACTCGGTGAAGCGCACGCCTGGCTGAACCAGTACGAGCTCTGCCTGGTCAAGCAAGGTGGCCGCTCCGAGTTGTATTTTCCCTTGCGCATCGAGAACCCGGACGACTTTGGTGTGCAGGTGCGCGATGTGTTCATGGAAATTGCCCGCATGAAGCTGGCCGGTGAGCGGCGCGAGGCGATCCTGGACCATCTGGCGCAACTCAATGCCAATATGTTCCCGTCCGGCATGGGTGCCGGCAACCGCAAGACCTACGGCCAGTGCAATCGCTGGGACTACGCCCTGCAGCAGGGTGAGCAGGGCCTGCCACAGGCGTTTGCGCGGCTGGCCGGCCGCGCGGCCAGTACCGACGAACAGAAGCTGCTGACCAAGTTCAGCCTGCAGCCCGAGGAGCTGCTGCAGCGCCTGGCCGATGCCGGCAACGGCGATCCCTTGCAGGCCTGGATGCTGCACGATGCCAACACGGACCCACGCGCATGAAGCACGGGGCCGTATCTGCTTGCCCCCGTTATGCTGCAGTGCGATAATCCGGGATTATCTTGTCATGGAGCCCCTGGCGTCCCCGCATATATGGAACCTAGCCCTAGTTGCTGGCTTCCGCGCCTGACGGTCCGGTAAACGGCTGTCAAGCGCCGGAAGCGCTTGATCTGTCCCTTTCCCCGCCCCTGGCATGCCACTGCCGCATGCCACACCGGATGACCCCGTCATGCTGAATATTTTCACGCTGGCCAATGGCCGCCTGTTCCAGGAAGAAATCGAATCCCTGGAAGAACTCACCCGTTTCAAGCCGATCTGGGTGGATCTTGAAGACCCGACCCCCGAAGAAAAGCGCTGGATCAAGCAGCACTACGGCCTGTCGATTCCCGACGACGCGATGGACGAGGACATCGAGGAATCGGCGCGCTTCTACGAGGAAGACAACGGCGAGCTGCATATCCGCTCCGACTTTCTGGTGGCCGACTACGACGATCCCGGCACGGTGCGCGTGGCCTTCATTCTGAACCAGAGCAACCCGGAGCTGCGCAGCCACAACATCCTGTTCTCGATCCACGACGAGACGGTGCCGGTATTCCGCCTGATCCGGCTGCGCGCGCGCCGCATGACCGGCCTGATCACCGACGCCAAGGAGCTGCTGCTCAAGCTGTTCGATGCCGACGTCGAGTACAGCGCCGACACGCTGGAAGAAACCCACATGGAGCTGGAAAAGGCCAGCGACCAGGTGCTGAAAGGCGACGTGACCGACGATGTGGCCAGCGAGGTGCTGAACATCATCGCGCGCCAGGAGGACATGAACGGCCGCATCCGCCGCAACGCGACTGACACGCGCCGCGCCATCAGCTTCATCATGCGCACGCGCATGCTGGATGCCGAGCAGTTCGAGGAAGCGCGCCAGATCATGCGTGACATCGACTCGCTGGACAGCCACTCGACCTTTTTGTTTGACAAGATCAACTTCCTGATGGATGCCACCGTCGGTTTCATCAACATCAACCAGAACAAGATCATCAAGCTGTTCTCGGTGGCCAGCGTCGCCATGCTGCCGCCGACACTGGTGGCCAGCATGTACGGCATGAACTTTCGTTTTATGCCGGAGCTGGACTGGAAGTTGGGCTACCTGTGGGCGATTGCGCTGATGGTATTGAGCGCCGTGGTTCCGATGCTGTATTTCCGCAAGCGGGGCTGGCTGAAGTAAGAGAAAGATAGGCAAGGCCAAATGATGATACATTGCCCATGGTACTGATATCCTTCATGACATCCGGCGTGTATAATCCGGTGTCTGTGACGTCTGCCATGCATGACAGATGCATCACATCAATCACTATGGATCGCGACAAGACATGAGCAGTAAGACAGGCGCCTCCACATCTCCGGACTCCGGAGCCCATACCATGACGATCGAGGAGCTGGCAGCCTATGTCGGGATGTCAGTCCGCAACATCCGTGCCTACAACAGTGCCGGCATGCTGCCACCGATCACCCTGCGCGGCCGCCTGGGCCTGTATGGTTCTGAACACACGGCCCGGCTGGAAGTGATCCGCAGCCTGCGTGAACAAGGCTTTGGCCTGGATCGCATCAAGCAGATCCTGCAGCAGGATGCACGCATGCCCGCCCATGCCGACTCCTGGATCGCAGCCCAGTCCCACATCCTGAACGTGATCGGCACATCGGAAAGTGCGACAGAAACCGTGGCTCCGGAAATCATCGAGCAGGACTGGGACCAGCAGCTGACCCCCGAAGTGGCGCAGAAGCTGCAGCAGTCCGGCATCCTGCGCATACACGCTGATGGCAGTGTCGAACACCTGGCACCCGAGCTGCGTCCGCTCGGCAACCGTCTGGCCAGCATGGGAGTCACCATTGATCAGGGTGCGACCATCCAGAATGAGCTGGTGCATGAGCTGCGTCGTCTGGTACGCACCTATCTGCGCCTGGCCATGCAGGTCACCACGCAGAACCATGGCGAACACACGATCCTGCCCGGCCACATGGACGAGTGGCTACGTGGTACGCCCGAACTGCTGCTGCAGGCGATCAAGGCGCTGCTGCCCACACTGCTGCGCCAGGAAGCGGAAAGCATGGCCAAGCTGATGCAGCGCGGCCTGGAGCCCCAGGACAAGCCACACGCCCCGCGCTGATACACCTCCTGAACTGATCCCTTGCGGATCAGTTCTTGTTGGTGACTACCGTTTTCGGCTTGCGACGCCAGCCGGTCAACAGCACCAGCAGCGTCAGGCCCAGCACCAGCCCCCAGTACCAGAGCGGACTGGCGGCAAAAATGTCGCGCAGTATCCAGGGTTCGTTCGCGATCATCTGGCCTGCCGTGATCGCCATGACCGCAGCCCCGAGCGTGCGCAGCAGTGGCAGCTCGGCCAGCAGGCGCGGAATATGGCGGCTGCCAAACACGATCATCGGCACGGTCAGCAGCAGGCCGATCACCACCAGATCCACCGTGTTGCGTGCCGCCCCGGCCACCGCCAGCACGTTGTCCATGCCCATCAGCGCATCGGCAACGACGACGCTGCGCATGGTGCCCCAGATGCCCTGGGCCGGCGTTTCCGGCAGCATCAGCGCGCGATGGCGTCGCGCCTGGGTGCGCCAGGCAATGCCCAGCAGCACGATGCCGCCTGCGAGCAACAGGCCCGGTGTCTGCAGCAGCCAGAGCAGGCCGACCGTCATCAGCACGCGCATCAGCAGCGCCAGCACGGTACCTGCCGCCAGCGCACCGCCATAGGCACGGCGCGGCAGCTGGCGCGCCGCTTCGGCGATGACCACGGCGCGCTCGCCGGTCAATACCAGATCGATCAGGACAATGGCCAGCAGCGACAGCCACCAGCCGGCAGACAAGGCTTCCATGGGCAGGGATTCCGGTGCGCAGCACCGTCAGGACGATGCCCCATTGTAGGGAAGCTGCGCCGCCCTAGTCCCAGGCCAGTGCAGCACCGCTCTGGTATTCGGTGACACGGGTCTCGAAAAAGTTCTTTTCCTTGCGCAGATTGGCCTGCTCATCCAGCCAGGGCAGCACATTGCTGGCCCCGGGAAACGGCTCGGCGACGCCGGCCTGGCGTGCACGCCGGTTCGCGATAAAGCGGAACTGCTGCATGTGCAGCCCGGCGTTGTAGCCGAGGACCGGATCACGCAGGATGTAGCTGGCATAGGCCTGCTCGGCGGCTTCGGCCTCGTCCCAGAGCTGGCGCAGTGCCTGCGGATCCAGTTCCAGCTGCTCTTCGGCCAGCAGCTCGCGCACCACGCGGATGCCGAAGCCGGCATGCAGCACCTCGTCGCGCATGATGTACTGCAGCTGCTCGGCAGTGCCTTTCATCAGGCCGCGCCGCTGCAGCGCAAAGATCGGCGTGAAACCGTTGTAGAACCAGCAGCCCTCGAACACCACGGCAAAGAAGAAGTACGACAGCGCAAAGGTGTGCAGATTGTCCCGGTCCTTCAGGTCAAAGTCGGACGCCATCACGCTCTCGAGCCGGCGCTGCGCCAAGGCGATCTTGCCGTGGATCTGCGGCACCACGCGGTAGCGGTTGTAAATCTCCTGCTGGTCCAGGCCGATGCTCTCGATGCAGTGCTGGTAGGTCCAGGTATGCAGCGCCTCTTCGTAGACCTGGCGCGCCTGGTAGATCTGCAGCTCGGGCGCAGTCATCTTCTCCATCACGGCCAGGCCGATGTTGCGCATGGCGAGGATGTCGGAGGTGGTCAGGTAAGCCAGCACATTCTCGAAGATGTGGCGCTCGGCTGGCGTCAGGCGGTGGTGGTAGTCATGCACGTCCTGCGCCATGGAGATTTCCAGCGGCGTCCAGTGGTTGTTGTTGGCCATCAGGAAATAGGACCAGGCCCAAGGGTACTTGAACGGTGCCAGCTGGTTGATATCGCCCTGGCCGTTGACGATGCGCTTGTCGCTGGCGCGGGTGGCAGTCACGGCAGCAGCGGGCGCAGCTGCTGCGCTTGTAGCGGGTGCAGGTGCCGCGGTGGCCGGCATGGGCTGGCGTGCAGGGGGGGTCTGGGTCGGCAGTTCCCAGTCATCGAATCGGAAGGCAGTCATCTCGCTGGTCTCGCTCATGTCATCAAGGCTTACTGGCAGGCTTCGCAGCCGGGATCGTCCAGGCTGCACAGGGCCGGACCACCGGTGCTGGCACTGCGGCTGGCGTTATCAGGCACGCTGGTCTTTTCGGCCTGGCTGGCCCCCAGCGTGCGCAGGTAGTAGGTGGTCTTCAGGCCGCGCTGCCAGGCCAGGCGGTACAGCTCGTCCAGCTTGCGACCAGAGGGCTGCGCCAGGTACAGGTTGAGCGATTGCGCCTGGTCGATCCACTTCTGGCGGCGCGCAGCGGCTTCCACCAGCCAGACCGGATCAATCTCGAAGGCGGTGGCGTAACGCTCGCGCACATCCTGCGGCACGCGCTCGATGCGCGCCAGTGCACCATCGAAATACTTCAGGTCATCCACCATCACCTCATCCCACAGGCCGAGCGCCTTCAGGTCCTGCACCAGCGCCGCATTGACCACGGTGAACTCGCCCGACAGGTTGGATTTGACGTACAGGTTCTGGTAGGCCGGCTCGATGCTGGCCGAGACGCCGACGATGTTGGAAATGGTGGCAGTAGGCGCAATCGCCACGCAATTGGAGTTGCGCATGCCATGTTGCGCGATGCGCTGTTTCAGCGCCTCCCAGTCCAGCGTGCTGCTACGGTCCACTAGCACCGCTTCGCCGCGGCCGGCCTCCAGCAGCGCGATCGACTCGTGCGGCAGCACGCCCTGCTGCCACAGGCTGCCGGCAAAGCTGGAATAGCAGCCGCGCTCGCGCGCCAGTTCGGTCGAGGCCAGGTAGGCCTGGTAGCAGACCATTTCCATGCTGCGATCGGCAAAGGCCACGGCCTCGTCCGAGGCATAGGGCAGGCCCAGCGTGTACAGGCAATCGGCAAAGCCCATGATGCCCAGCCCGACCGGGCGATGACGCAGGTTGGCATTGCGCGCCTTGGGCGTGGCGTAGTAGTTGAGATCGATCACGTTGTCGAGCATGCGCATCGCCGTGCGGATGGTGCACGCCAGCTTGTCCTGGTCCAGCGCGCCATCGCGCAGGTGCGCCGGCAGGTTGACCGAGCCCAGGTTGCAGACCGCGGTTTCGCTGTCGGAGGTGTTGAGCGTGATCTCGGTGCACAGGTTGGACGAGTGCACCACGCCGGCATGCTGCTGCGGCGAGCGCAGGTTGCAGGCATCCTTGAAGGTGATCCAGGGATGGCCGGTCTCGAACAGCATGGTCAGCATCTTGCGCCATAGCTGCTGCGCCGGCAGGCGCTTGAACCGGCGGATCTGGCCGGCATCGGCCTGCGCCTCGTAGGCGATGTAGGCCTCGGCAAAGGCCTGGCCGGTCTTCCCGTGCAGATCGGGCACCTCATCCGGCGAGAACAGCGTCCAGTCGGCACCGGCCTGCATGCGCTGCATGAACAGGTCGGGAATCCAGTTGGCGGTGTTCATGTCGTGCGTGCGGCGGCGCTCGTCGCCGGTGTTCTTGCGCAGGTCGAGGAAGTCCTCGATGTCCAGGTGCCAGGTTTCCAGATAGGCACAGACGGCGCCCTTGCGCTTGCCGCCCTGGTTGACCGCCACTGCGGTGTCGTTCACCACCTTGAGGAAAGGGATCACGCCCTGGCTCTCGCCGTTGGTGCCGCGGATGCGGCTGCCGAGCGCACGCACCGGCGTCCAGTCATTGCCCAGGCCACCGGCAAATTTCTGCAACAGCGCGTTGTCCCTGATCGAGCCGAAAATGCTGCCGAGGTCATCCTCCACCGTGGTCAGGTAGCACGATGACAGCTGCGGATGGCGCGTGCCGCTGTTGAACAGCGTCGGCGTGGAGCACATGAAGTCGAAGCTGGACAGCAGCGCATAGAACTCCAACGCCCGTGCTTCGCGGTCGATCTCGTTGAGCGCCAGCCCCATCGCCACGCGCATGAAGAACAGCTGCGGCGTCTCGATGCGACGGCCCTCGATGTGCAGGAAATAGCGGTCGTACAGGGTTTGCAGGCCCAGGTAGCGGAACTGGCCATCGCGCTCGCAGCGCAAGGCTGCTGCCAGCCGCTCCAGGTCGAAATCAGCCAGACGCGGATCCAGCAGCTGCGCATCAATGCCGCGGGCAATGCCTTGTGCAAAGTAGCCTGCCTGGCTTGCTGCGGCATCCTGCGGCAGCACCGCTTCGCCGATCACCTCTGCAATCAGCTGCGCCAACAGCAGGCGCGCCGTGGCAAAGTCGTAATCCGGGTCCTGCTCGATCAGCGTGCGCGCGGCCAGGATCAGCGCCTGCTGCACATCGGCCTGCGGGATACCGTCGTACAGGTTCTGCAGCGCCTGCTCCAGGATGCGCTGCGCCGAGACGCCCTCGCCTAGGCCATGACAGGCAGCTTCGCACTGCGCCAGCAGCGCAGCGGCATCGAGCGGACGGCGCTCGCCCTGCACCAGCACATGCAGCAGCGGCACGGCTTCGCTGCCAGCCTGCGCCGCACGTTCGGCGGCGCGGCGTTCGCGGTAGAGCACATAGGCGCGTGCCACATCGTGCTCGCCGGAGCGCATCAGCGCCAGTTCGACCTGGTCCTGGATATTCTCGATGTGTACCGTGCCGCCATCGGGCAGGCGCCGCGTGAGCGAACGCACCACGGTATCGGTCAGTTGCGCGACCAGGTCACGGATGCGCGAGGAGGCACTGCCCTGGCTGCCCTCCACCGCCAGAAAGGCCTTGGTCAGCGCCACGGCGATCTTGTCGGGCTGGAAGGCGACGACATCGCCGTTGCGCCGGATCACCTGCATCGCGGCTATGGACAGGGTACGTTGTTCGTTCAGCATGCTCGGGCTCCCGCTGGAAAGACGGGCAGGGCAAGTGACGCCGGTCAGCGGCTGCCGGGAACGGGGAACAGGAAGTCAGGCTGGCTGGCATGCCCGGTCTCCGCATCGGCAGGCGCAGACAGGCATCTCCGGCGCACGCGCCGGGCAACAGAAGGCAGCAAGGAATACATGCATGATCGGCCTCATGTCAGGGACACCCCGCCCCAATGGAAAAAAGCTTGGTATCGCGGCAGGTCTTCTGACTCACGGCCTGACGCGTTGACCTGCCTTCCCGGACGCATCCAGTGGCATGAGCGGACAACGCAAACCGATTACAGCTGCGGGGGCAGTTACCGACTTCGGGCGCAAGACCCGGCACGGTATTCCCTTTTCACCCGTTGCAACGCAACGGGAACCGACGATCAGGACAGTCTAGCACAGCAGGCTCAGTGGCAACCGCCACCGCCGGACCGCTTGTGCGGGCATTGGCCGCAGGCGCTGCTGGTGCCGCTGCCACAGCCGCCGGCCTGGCCGCCCAGACGCTCGCGCCAGCGCCCGGGCATCAGGCGCCAGACGGCGTAGAGCGCAGCCAGCACGACAATCACGCCCACGATCAGGTCTTGCCACATGGCGAATCCTCCGGTCAGCCGCCCAGCGCCAGGGCCAGACGGTAGGTGATGAAGCTGGCGGCATAGGCCAACACGAACATGTAGGCCAGCATGATCCAGACATGCTTCCAGCCGTGCGTCTCGCGGCGCACCATGGCCAGCGTGGACAGGCACTGCGGCGCAAACACGAACCAGACCAGCAGCGACAGGCCGGTCGCCAGCGACCACTGGCCGGCCAGCAGCGTCTGCAGCTGGGCGCTCACGCCCTCCTCGCTGCCGGACAGGGCATAGACTGTGCCCAGCGCCCCCACCACGACCTCGCGCGCGGCCATGCCCGGCACCAGGGCGATGCTGATCTGCCAGTTGAAGCCGATGGGCGCAAACAGCAGCTCCAGCCCGCGACCGAGCATGCCGGCCAGGCTATATTCGATCGCCGGAGCCGTGGCCCCGGGCGGCGGTGCCGGGTAGCTGGACAGGAACCAGAGCACGATGCTCATCGCCAGGATGATGGTGCCGACTCGACGCAGGAAAATCCAGGCGCGCTCCTGCAGTCCCAGCAGCAGGTTGCGCAGATTCGGCCAGCGGTAGGCCGGCAATTCCATCAGCAGCGGTGAAAAATCCTGCCGGCTGCGCCAGCGCTTGGCGATCCAGGCCACCAGCATGGCCGAGACAATGCCGAACAGGTAGAGCCCGAACAGCACCAGCCCCTGCAGGTTGAACAGGCCCAGCACCTTGCGCGTCGGGATGAAGGCGGCGATCAGCAGCGTGTACACCGGCAGCCGTGCCGAGCAGGTCATCAGCGGGGCAATCATGATGGTGACCAGGCGATCACGCCAGTTGCCGATGGTGCGCGTGGCCATGATGCCGGGCACGGCACAAGCAAAGCTGGACAGCAGCGGGATGAAGGAGCGCCCGGACAGGCCGACCTTGCCCATGAGACGATCGAGCAGGAAGGCGGCACGCGGCAGGTAGCCGGAATCTTCCAGCGCCAGGATAAACAGGAACAGGAACAAGATCTGCGGCAGGAACACCAGCACGCCGCCGGCACCGGCAATCACGCCATCGGCCAGCAGGCTGCGCAAGGCACCGTCCGGCAGGCTGGCATGGATCCAGCTGCCGAGCGCCTCGGTACCGGCCAGGATCAGCTCCATCGGCCAGGCGGCCCAGCTGAACACCGCCTGGAACACCAGGAACAGGATCAGCGCCAGCAGCAGCGGTCCGGTCACCGGGTGCAGCACCACACGATCCAGCCGGTCGGTCAGCTCCAGCTTGCGCGTGTGCGAGCGCACCGAGATATCCATCAGCCGGCGCACCTCGGCCTGCAGCGCGAGCACGCCATGCGCGCCGGATTCTGCCGCTGCCTTGGCCACAGGAACTGGCGGCAGCGGCTGGTCCAGCGCAGCCAGGATCTCGTGCGCGCCGCCGGCCTGCACGCCTACGGCATACACCACCGGGATGCCGAGTTCACGCGACAAGGCGGCATGGTCGATCTCGATGCCGCTTCGCACCAGCATGTCGGACAGGTTGAGCACCAGCAGCATCGGCAGGCCGAGCTGGCGTGCCTGCAGCACCAGCTGCAGGCTCAGGCGCAGGTTGGTGGCATCGGCGACGCAGATCAGCAGATCGGGCAAGGGCTCATCGCTTTGGCCGGTGACGACATCGCGCGTGACGGCTTCATCGGCCGAGGCGGCGTGCAGGCTGTAGGTACCGGGCAGGTCCAGCACGAACACGCTGCGGCCTTGCGGCGTGAGCGCGATACCCTCCTTGCGCTCCACCGTGACGCCGGCGTAGTTGGCGACTTTCTGGCGGCTGCCGGTGAGCAGGTTGAACAGCGCGGTCTTGCCGCAATTCGGGTTGCCAAGCAGCGCCACGCGCTGCGGCAGCGTAGCCGCTGCGATGCGCTCAGCGGGCATCATCAGCTCCTGCCGCCACGCGGATGCGCTCGGCCTCGTAACGGCGCAGCGCAAAGGTGGTGTGGCCGACACGCACCGCCAGCGGTTCACGGCCCGGCCAGCCGGCGGCGGTGATGCGCACCTGCTCGCCCGGCACGAAACCGATTTCCATCAGGCGCAGCATGAGTTCGTCTTCGCGGCCCTGCGCATCGGGCAGCACGCCGCGCACGGTCGCCCAGCGTCCGGTTGTCAGCTCGGACAGGGGCAGGTCGGGTTCGGGGGAGGAGGACATGGTGGTGTGTCGATTATCAGATGAGAATGATAATCGACAACCGAATTCAAGTCTTGATGCGGATCAAGCCCGTGGCAGCTAAGGCCGATGGATTCAGGCCGGGACGGTGTCGATAAAGCTCTGGCGCTGCTCCAGGCGGGACTGCAGTTCGGCCAGGTTGGCGTGGCGGCTGCGCCAGTCGATCTCGGGGAAGCGCAAATCCAGCCAGCCCAGCGTGCAGCCAACGGCGATATCGGCCAGCGAGAACTGGTTGCCGTAGCAGAACGGGCGATCTCCCAGCAGGCGGCTCATTTCAGCCAGGCCGGCATCGACCTTGAGCAGCTGGTGATCAATCCAGGCCTGGCAGCGCTGTGCCTCGCTGCGGCCGGAGAAGATGTTTTCCAGGCGCGCCAGGATGGCAGCGTCGAGCACGCCGTCGGTCAGGGCTTCCCAGCAGCGCACCTGCAGGCGCTCGCGCTCCTCGGAGGGCAGCAGCTTGCAGACCGGGCTGAGCGTATCCAGGTAATGGCAGATCACGCGCGAATCGTAGACCGCTTCACCCGTCTTGAGCAGCAGCACCGGAATCTTGCGCAACGGGTTGTGTTCCCCGATGGACGTGTCGGCCAGCCAGACGTTTTCGAGCTCGAACTCGTAAGGCAGCATTTTTTCGGCCAGCACCACGCGTACCTTGCGTACGTAAGGGCTGGCCAGGGATCCGATGAGTTTCATGTGACAGGACGGCCGACATATGGCCAAGTGAAACGGTGTACTATTCTAGCCCCAGCAGGAAGATGTCGCTTATCCACCACTGGAATTTGACCCCTTCATGCTGCACTGCAACAAAAACAGCCGGACGCCGTAAAATGGACGACATGCAATCACTCGACCTCTCCCCCGTCACCGCGGTATCGCCCCTCGATGGGCGTTATGCCGCCAAGCTCCGTCCCCTGCGCTCCAGCATGAGCGAATACGGCTACATGCGCGCCCGCGTGCAGGTGGAAGTGGTCTGGTTCATCGCGCTGAGCGATGCCGGCATGGAACAGTTCAAGCCCCTGACGGCCGGTGCGCGCAAGTACCTGCTGGATCTGGTGAAGGACTTCTCCGTCGATGACGCGCGCGCCATCAAGGACATCGAGAAGACCACCAACCACGACGTGAAGGCGGTCGAGTACTGGATCAAGGGCAAGTTCGATGGCCGTCCCGAGCTGGAAAGCGCCTCCGAATTCGTGCACTTCTCCTGCACCAGCGAAGACATCAACAACACCAGCCACGCGCTGCAGCTCAAGGCCTGCCGCGACCAGGTGCTGCTGCCGGGCCTGGACGCCATCTGCAACACCCTGCGCGACATGGCGCAGAAGTTTGCCGAAGTGCCGATGCTGAGCCGCACGCACGGCCAGACCGCCAGCCCGACCACCGTCGGCAAGGAAATCGCCAACGTGCTGGTACGCCTGGACAAGACGCGCCAGGCGATTGCCGCCGTGCCGTTGATGGCCAAGATGAACGGCGCCGTCGGCAACTACAACGCCCACCTGAGCGCCGCCCCGGATATCGACTGGGAAGCCTTCAGCAAGAACGTGGTCGAGACGCCCGAGCCGCTCGGCCTGGGCCTGACTTTCCAGCCCTACAGCATCCAGATCGAGCCGCACGACTACATGGCCGAGCTGTTCGACGCCGTGGCGCGCAGCAACACCATCCTGATCGACTTCTCGCGCGACGTCTGGGGCTACATCAGCTTCGGCTACTTCAAGCAGAAGCTGAAGGAAGGCGAGATCGGCTCCTCCACCATGCCGCACAAGGTCAACCCGATCGACTTCGAGAACGCCGAAGGCAACCTGGGCCTGGCCAACGCCCTGCTGCGCCACCTGAGCGAGAAGCTGCCGATCAGCCGCTGGCAGCGTGACCTGACCGACTCCACCGTGCTGCGCAACATGGGTGTGGCACTGGGCTACGCCATCCTGGCGCACCAGTCGCTGCAGACCGGCCTGGGCAAACTGCAACTCAATGAAGAACGCCTGGCCGAAGACCTGGACCACGCCTGGGAAGTGCTGGCCGAGCCGATCCAGACCGTGATGCGCCGCTATGGCGTGCAGGGTGCCTACGAGAAGCTCAAGGAAGTCACGCGCGGCAAGACCGTGCAGGCAGCTGACCTGCACAATCTGATCCGCGGCCTGGAAATTCCTGAGTCCGAAAAGGAACGCCTGCTGGCGATGACGCCTGGCTCCTACGTGGGCAAGGCCGCCGAGCTGGCCCGCCGCGCCTGATCCCTCAGCGCCGCACGATCAAGCCACTATATGCCTTCGGGCTGGTGGCTTTTTTCATGCGCTGGTGGCGTCAGGGCGGCGCAGCAGCAGATGCTTGATCTGGAAGCCCAGCACCTCTTCGCCACGCTGGTTGATGCCCTTGTACTGCAGGCGCGCAATGCCGCGATCCGGCTTGGAGCGCGAGGGCAGCACTTCCAGCACCTCGATCACGCCATGCAGCGTATCGCCCGGGCGCACCGGCGCGTACCAGCGCAGTTCGTCAATGCCGGGCGAGCCGATGCTGGACGCATGGAAGACACCGGTCTGGATGAACAAGCGGAAGCACAGCAGCAGGCTCTGGAAGCCGCTGGCGATCAGCCCGCCGTAAGGCGACTGCGCCGCCGCGTTCAGGTCCAGGTGGAAGGGCTGCGGATCGTAGCGCCAGGCAAAGTCGATGATGTCGGCTTCGGTCAGGCTGTAGCCGGCCGTGGTGAAGGCCTGGCCGGATTGCAGGTCGTCGAGGTAGCGGGTGGTGTCCATGGAGTCTCCTGGTGTCGTTGTGCCACCATCTTACGACCTCCCGCGGGGCCGCTTCAGTCGGCGCGTGGCCAGCGCTGCAGTTCCAGCGTGTCCAGCTGCAGCAGGCTGAAGTGGCCGCGCCCGTCCATCCAGCCGCCGGTATCGAGGTAGTAGCGGTTGCCGAGCACGCGTGCCGCGCCAATCGTGTTGTGGCCGTGTGCCACGGCGCGGATGTTCTCGATCACGCTGGTATCGCCCTGGCGGATGCGCCAGCGCGCCCACAGGCAGGTGTGCAGCTCGTCGTCGCCGAGCGGGCGGTCGCGCAGGTGCTGCCAGTCGTTGTACGGACATTCGGCGTGCAGCAGGCCGACCGGGCCGTCGGCGGTGTCCACCTCGGCCACGATGGGCAGCTGCTGCAGGCGCTCGGCAATGGCGCGGCGCTCGGTCGCAGGCAACCCGGCGAACCAGTTGCCACCGTGCAGGCGGTGATCGACCGAGGGAAAGGGATCGCCCAGGCCATCGCGCCAGATCATGAAATCGTGGTTGCCGGAAATGGCGTGGAACCAGGGCTGGTCCAGCCAGTGCAGCGCCTGCTGCGAATCCGGCCCGCGGTTCACCAGGTCGCCGAGGGAAAACAGCCGGTCGGTGGCGCGGTCGAAGCCGATGCCGTCCAGCAGCTGCTGCAGCCGGTTGAAACAGCCGTGGATATCGCCCACGGCAAAATCGCGCCCGCGCGTGTTGCGGGCATACGTGACATAGGAAGAAGTTGGCATGATGCCGCTATCGTAGCGCAGCGGCGTGACGGTCGCATGTTCGCCCGGCGATTACAGCGTGATGCCAAAGCGCGGCAGCAGCCAGACCATCAGCGCATAGGCCAGCGCCGTGGCCACGCTGGACAGCAGCAGTGCCAGCCAGAAATTCCAGCCGGCACGCAGCAGCAGCGGCAGCAGCACGAACAGCAGCAGCGAGGGAATCACCAGCCAGAAGATGCTGCCGGCAGTGGCGGCGATCTGCTCCGTATCGCGTGTATCGAGGTACATCCAGACCATGGCCAGCAGCGAGGTCAGCGGCAGCGAGGCCAGCGCCGCGCCCCAGAAGCTGCTGCGCTTGCCCAGTTCGGCAATCGCCACGATGAGGATGGCACTGAGCAGGGTCTTGATGGTCAGGGTCAGCATGGTCAGCTCTCGGCAGAAGACGGCATGGCGTGCTGGCGGCGCTTCAGCAGGCGGCCGAGCCAGTGCTCCAGGTCATCGATCCAGGTGTAGAACGCCGGCACCACCAGCAGGCTCAGCAGCGTGGAAGTAACCAGGCCACCGATCACGGCCACGGCCATCGGCGAGCGGAAGCTTGGGTCGGCGGCACCCATGCCGAGTGCCAGCGGTGTCATGCCGGCACCCATCGCCAGCGTGGTCATGATGATCGGGCGGCTGCGCTTGTGGCAGGCGTCGATCAGCGCATCGAAGCGGCTCATGCCCTCGCGGCGCGCCATGATGGCGTAGTCGACCAGCAGGATCGAGTTCTTGGTGACGATGCCCATCAGCATGATCAGGCCGATCATGGCCGGCATGGTGAGCGCCTTGCCGGCCAGCAGCATGGCGACAAAGGCACCGCCAATCGCCAGCGGCAGCGCCGCCAGGATCGTGATCGGCTGCATGAAATCCCGGAACAGCAGCACCAGCACGCCGTAGATGCAAAGCACGCCAATCGTCATGGCAATGCCGAAGCTGTTGAACAGTTCGTTCATTTCCTGCGCGTCACCGAGTTCGGCCAGGCGCACGCCGGCCGGCAACTGCTGCATCACCGGCAGCGTACGCACCTCGGCGTTGAGCTGGCCCAGCGAGCGCGAGCCGAGTTCGATATCGAGGCGGACGCTGCGTTCACGGTTGGTGCGGTTGATCACCGAGGGGCCGCTTTCCAGCCCTACCTGTGCCACCGCCAGCAGCGGCACCATGCCGTTGCGCGCCGGCACCAGCAGCTGCTCGATATCGGCGATGCGCTGGCGGTAGTCATCCGGCAGCTTGATGCGGATCGGGATCTGGCGCTCGTCCAGGTTCA
>JAAYCV010000134.1 GCA_012729605.1 Ramlibacter sp.
CGCGGCCTGGCCATGGTCGAAACCGTGCGCCCCGAACAGGAAGCCGAAACGCCCGCCAGCAGCCCGCTGCCAGCCCAGGTGCGCGGCGAGATCCGCTTCGACAACGTGACCGTGCGCTACCCCTCGCAATCCCCTGGCGTGGCACCGCATGACCTGCCCAACACGATTCCGGTCGAGGCACCGGAACCAGACGACAGCCTGGAAGCGCGCGAGCAGCAGGCCGCCAGCGCCGGCATTCCGCCCGAGCTGGCGGCCGATGCCGATCAGGGCGCGGCCCTGCAACAGGTCAGCCTGGAGATCCGCCCCGGCGAAGTGGTGGCGCTGGTCGGCCCCTCGGGATCGGGCAAGACCACGCTGGTCAACCTGCTGCCGCGCTTTGTGCTGCCCACCGGCGGCCAGGTCGAGCTTGACGGCATCGCGCTGGACCAATGGCCGCTGGCCGCGCTGCGCCAGCAGATTGCCATGGTCAGCCAGGACGTGGTGATGCTGAACCAGACGATTGCCGCCAACGTGGCGCTGGGCCAGGAGATCGACCGCGACCGCGTGGAACAGGCGCTGGAAGCGGCGAATCTGGCCAGCCATGTGGCGCGCCTGCCGGCCGGTATCGATACCGAAGTCGGCCACAACGCCACCCAGCTGTCCGGCGGCCAGCGCCAGCGCCTGGCGATTGCACGCGCCATCTACAAGAACGCGCCCATCCTGATACTCGACGAAGCCACCTCGGCGCTCGACAACGAATCGGAACGCCTGGTGCAGGAAGCGCTGCAGCGCCTGATGCAGGGCCGCACCACGCTGATCGTGGCGCACCGCCTGAGCACCATCGAACACGCCGACCGCGTGGTGGTGATGGAACAGGGCCGCATCGTCGAACAGGGCACGCACGCCGAGCTGCTGGCGCTGGGCGGTGCCTACGCACGCCTGCAGCACCACGGCCTGGCGCATTGAGCGCCGCCGGCCGGCAGCTTACATCAGCACCACGTCGTACTGTTCCTGCGAGAACAGGCCCTCGGCCTGCAGCGAGATCGGCTTGCCGATGAACCCGCTGAGCGAAGCCAGGTGCTGGCTTTCCTCGTCCAGGAACAGGTCGATCACCTGCGGCGCCGCCAGGATGCGGAACTCGGCCGGGTGGAACTGTCGCGCCTCGCGCAACACCTCGCGCAGGATCTCATAGGCCACGCTGCGCGGTGTCTTCACGGTGCCGCGCCCTTCGCAGGCCGGGCAGGGTTCGCACAGCATGCGCTCCAGCGATTCGCGCGTGCGCTTGCGCGTCATCTCCAGCAGCCCCAGCTGCGAAAAATCCCCCACCGTGGTCTTGATGCGGTCGCGTTGCAGCTGCTTGCGCAATTCGGCCAGCACGCCCTCGCGATGCTCGGCACGCTGCATGTCGATAAAGTCCACGATGATGATGCCGCCCAGGTTGCGCAGCCGCAGCTGGCGCGCAATCGCCTGCGCCGCCTCCAGGTTGGTCTTGAAGATGGTCTCGTCGAAATTGCGCGTGCCGACAAAACCACCGGTGTTGACGTCGATCGTGGTCAGCGCCTCGGTCTGGTCCATCACCAGATAGCCGCCGGATTTCAGGTCCACGCGGCGGCCCATCGCCTGCGCCACTTCCTCGTCGATGTTGTAGAGGTCAAAAATCGGCCGCTCGCCGCTGTACAGCGCCAGCTTCTGCACCGCGTTCGGCATGAAGGTCTGGCCAAACGCCAGCAGCACCGCATGCTGCGTGCGCGAATCGATGCGTACGCTGGCGGTGTGCTCATCCACCATGTCGCGCAGCACGCGCTGCATCAGGTTCAGGTCCTGGTGCAGCAATGACGGGGCCGGCAGCGTACGCGCGGCCTGGCGCACGCGCGCCGCGGCCTTGCGCAGATACAGCATGTCTTCCTGCAGGTCGGTATCGGGCGCGTCTTCGGCATTGGTGCGCACGATATAGCCGCCGGGACGGTCCAGCCCGGGCTCGGGCGGCAGCGTCTCCATCAGCTGCTGCACGCGCTGGCGCAGGACATCGCGCTGCTCCAGTGCAATCTTCTGCGATACGCCAATGCTGCCGTCGTCACGCGGCAGGTGCACCATCAGGCGACCGGCGATGCTGATATGGGTGGACAGGCGCGCGCCCTTGCTGCCGAGCGGGTCCTTGATCACCTGCACCATCAGCGTCTGGCCTTCAAACACCAGTTTCTCGATCGGCTTGGGTGCCTGCTGCGAGCGTTCGCCCTCTTCCTCGCGCCGGTCACGACCCTGGCCACGCTGCCAGACGTCGGCCACGTGCAGGAAGGCGGCGCGCTCCAGGCCGATATCGATGAATGCCGATTGCATGCCGGGCAACACGCGTGCTACCTTGCCCAGATAGATATTACCCACCAGGCCGCGCTGCAGCTCGCGCTCCACGTGCAGTTCCTGCACCACGCCGTTTTCGACGACGGCCGCCCGGGTCTCCTGCGGAGACCAGTTGATCAGAATGTCTTGTTGCATGAATGAGAATCCAGCGCCTGCGACTGTCGCAGGCCGATGCTCATATTGTCCACCCGAAAGTGCGCAACAACCGGGCGGTTTCGAACAGCGGCAATCCCATGATGCCGGAGAAGCTGCCCTCGATGCGCGTGATCAACGTGGCGGCATGGCCCTGCACGCCATAGCCGCCGGCCTTGCCAAACGGCTCGCCAGTCTGCACATAAGCGGCCATGCGCGCCTCGTCCAGCGTATCGAACACCACTTCGGATTCGGACAGCGCCTGCTCCATGCGCACGCCATCGGCCTGCGACAGCGCGATGGCGACGGCCGTCAGCACCTGGTGCCGGCGGCCGGACAGGCGGCGCAGCATCTCCAGCGCCTGGCCGTCGTCGGCCGGCTTGCCGAGGATGCGCTCGTCCAGCGTGACCGTGGTATCGGCACACAGGATGGGCGCCGGCGGCAGGCCGCGCGCCTGCCAGCGTCGCACCGCGGCTTCGAGCTTGAGCCGGGTCACGCGCTGCACATAGGCATGTGCCAGCTCGCCTGGCAGCTCGGCTTCCAGGCTTTCGGCATCTTCTTCGGGGCCGGGCAGCAGCAATTGATGCGCCACGCCGATCTGCTCCAGCAGCTGGCGGCGGCGCGGGCTTTGCGAGGCCAGGTAGACAAAATCCTGCAACATGCTTATTCGCGGTGGTAAGGATGGCCGGCATTCACCGACCAGGCGCGGTACAGCTGCTCCACCAGCAACACACGCGCCATGGCGTGCGGCAACGTCATGTCGGACAGGCGGATGCGCTCATGCGCCTGCTGGCGCAGGTCGGGGTGCAGGCCGTCCGGCCCGCCAATCAGCAGCGCCACGTCATCGCCCTGCTGCTGCCAGCCGTGCAGGCGCTCGGCCAGCGCCCTGGTGGTGAGTGCGGTACCGCGCTCGTCCAGTGCCACCACGCGGCGGCCTTTCTGCGTGCCGCCGTCGATGGCGGCCTCGATGCGCTGCATCTCGGCCTGCATCATCTGCTGGGGGGTCTTGCCGCCGCTGCGCGGTTCGGTCTTGACGGTGCGGCAATCCAGCCGCAACTCGGGCGGAAAGCGCTTGGCGTAATCGTCAAACGCGGTCTGCGCCCAGTCCGGCATTTTCTGGCCCACGGCCACGATGACCAGTTTCATGGCCAGCCTGCGGGAATCCGTGCCGCCCGCTCAGGCCTTGCCGACCGGCTTGCTGCCCACGGTCTTGCCGACGATCAGCTTGACCTCGGGTGCAGCGCTGGCGGTACGGCGGCGCGGCGTAGTGGCGGGCTTGGCCTCCGTCGTGGCGGCATCAGCAGCCGGCTTGGCCGTAGTGGCGCGCGGCTTGCGCGCTGCCGCGGGCTTGGCTGCCGTGGCAGGCTTGGCGGCAGCGGGCTGGCGACGGCTGGCGGCGGGCTTGCCCAGGCGCATGCGCACCGGCTTCTCGCCCCAGATGTCTTCCAGCATGTAGTACTGGCGGATCGCCGGCTGCATCACGTGCACCACGGCGCTGCCGCAGTCCACGATGATCCACTCGCCGTTTTCCTCGCCTTCGCTGCGCGGCTTGGGAAAGCCGGCTTCGCGCACGGCATCGCGCACGCTGGAGGCCAGCGCCTTGGTCTGGCGGTTGGAGGTACCGGAAGCGATGATCACGCGTTCGAACAGCGGCGACAGGTGCGCCGTGTTGTAGACCACGATGTTCTGGGCCTTCACATCCTCCAGGCCATCGACGATGGCGCGCTGCAGCTTCTGGATCATCTTGGCCGCAGCCGGGCTGTCTTCGGCAATGCCGTCATCGCCCATGGGCAGATCGGTTTCGGGATTTGCCTCGCGGACGGGCGGCTTGGGAGGGGTCTTCTTGACTGCGGAACGTTCAGTGGCCATCAGGGTGTCTGGTGAAAGATAAAGTTTATGGTGCGCAATATACTGTGCTACGGCTGGGGGCACAAGGGTTTGCAGCCAGTCCTCCAGCTGCTCGGGGCTTTCGTGCTCACGCTCCAGCACGCCGGCGCGGATGCGGGTGGAGCTGAAATCGCTGGGCGGTAGCTGCAGCACTTCGGTGCGCAGGGCCGGCAGCTGCTGGCGCAACTGCTGCAGGTCCAGCTCCAGCTGGCCGCTGCCCTGCTGGCCGTCGGGGCGACACAGCACTGCCACCGTCACCTGCCGCAGCAGGTCTTCGGCGCGCTGCCATTGCGGCAGTGTCAGCAGCAGGTCCTGCCCCATCAGCAGGAACCATTCGACTTCCTGTTCATGCCGCGCGGCATGGCGCTCCTGCAGCTCCTGCAGGGTATCGATGGTGTAGGTGATGGTGCCGCGCTGCACCTCGCAATCGTCCACCTGCACCTGCGGCAGGCTGGCAAACGCCAGCTGCGCCATCACCATGCGGTGACGCGAGGCGCTCAGCCGGCGCTGCTTCATCCAGGGCTGGCCGGTGGGCACCACATACAGCAGGTCCAGCTGCAGCTGCGCCACAGCCGCCGCCGCCAGCCCCACATGGGCCAGGTGCGGCGGGTCAAAGGCACCGCCGTAAATGCCGATTCGCTTGATGGGCATAGTCAGGCCGCCAGCCAGTCCTGCCGCGGCAGGAACTCGGTATACAGGCGCGCCTCGGCACTGCCCGGCTGCTCGCCACGGCGATAGGCCCAGCTGGCCTGCGGCGGCATCGACAGCAGGATCGATTCGGTACGGCCACCGGACTGCAGGCCGAAGTGCGTGCCACGGTCCCAGACCAGGTTGAATTCGACATAGCGGCCACGGCGATAGAGCTGGAAGCTGCGCTCGCGCTCGCCCCAGGCCTGGTCCTTGCGGCGCTGCACGATCGGGATATAGGCCGGCAGGAAGCCGTCGCCGACCGCCTGCAGCATGGCAAAGTTGCGTGCGTGGTCGAACTCGGAGAAATCGTCAAAGAAGATGCCACCTACGCCGCGTTGCTCCTGGCGGTGCTTCAGGTAGAAATATTCGTCGCACCATCGCTTGAAGCGCGGGTACTTGTCCTCGCCAAACGGTTGCAGCGCATCGTGGCAGGTCTGGTGGAAATGCACGCAGTCTTCACGCTGACCGTAGTACGGCGTCAGGTCCATGCCGCCGCCAAACCAGCACACCGGGCTGCCGCCAGCCGGCAAGGCCGCCAGCATGCGCACGTTCATGTGCACGGTGGGCACGTAGGGGTTGCGCGGGTGGAACACCAGCGACACGCCCATGGCCTCGAACGGCGCACCGGCCAGCTCCGGGCGATGCTGCGTCGCCGAGGGCGGCAGCTGCGGGCCGCGCACATGCGACAGGCCGACGCCGGCGCGCTCGAACACCTCGCCGCCTTCCAGGATCATGGTGCGGCCACGGCCCTGCAGCAGCTCGCCCGGCGCCTTCTGCCAGTCGTCCACGACAAAGCGGGCTTCGGGTTCAAAGGCGGCCACGGCATCGGTGATGCGCTGTTGCAGGCCGGTGAGATAGCTCAGCACGGCCTGGGTGTCGGCCGCTGCGGTCAGGGAATCTGTCATGCGGATATCCGGAAAATGCGGGGCGGCTCAGGACCTGGAGCCGTCGCGGGAAGCCTGGCGGTCAAACGGGCGCACTGGCGCCGCGTTGTCGGGGTGGTAGCCGGAGCGGCCGGCGTAATACTCGGCCAGGCCGGCAAAATCGGCCTCCATGTCACCGCTGCAGCGTGCGAAGTGCTGCACGCCGACCTCCTTCTTGCCAAAATCAATAAAAGCCAGGCCGAGCGGACAATCGGCGGCGCGCCACAGGTGGTAGAAACCGGTACGCCAGCCATTGGTCTTGCTGCGCGTGCCCTCGGGCGTGACGGCCAGCCAGAAGAAATCGGCCTGGCGCATCTGCGCCACGGTTTCCTCGACCACGCCATGCGCAGCGCGGCGGTTGATGGCAACGCCACCAATCGCGCGGATCCAGTTGCCCAGCACCGGCACGTTCACCACGCTGTCCTTGATCCAGAAACGGAAGGGTACGCCAATCGCCCACTTGAACAGCAGGCCGACCGGAAAATCCCAGTTGGAGGTGTGCGGATAGACCACGACCAGGCCACGCGTCTCGGGCAGGCCATTGAAGTAGGACTTCCAGCCCAGCCATTGCAGCATCTTGCCGGCCAGCTTGCTGCCACGACCGGGAAAGACCGGCTGCGCCGGCATCGGATAGACCTGCAGCCCCCGCATGCGTCCTGTTCCTGTTGCCGCTGCAGGCGGCGTCACCTCCGGCCCGGTCATGCCTGCGAAACGGTCGAAGGCACGGCGCGGAAGCCGATATCGGTACGGAACTGCATCTGCGGCAGCTGCACTTCCTGCATCGCGGCATAGGCCTTGGCCTGCGCCTGGCGCACGCTGTCGGCCAGCGCCGTCACGCACAGCACGCGCCCACCGCTGCTGACCAGCGTGCCGTCTTCCTGCAGGCGCGTGCCGGCATGGAATACCTTGAGTTCTTCCTCGACATCCTGCGGCAGCTGGCAGATGGCCTCGCCGGTACGCGGGTGCATCGGATAACCCGGAGCAGCCACCACCACGCCCAGCGCGACACGACGGTCCCACTGCGGCTCGACGTCGGCCAGGTGCTTGCCGGTACCGGTAGCCGGTTCGGTCGCCGCCATCAGCAGCTCGACCAGGTCGGACTTGAGGCGCATCAGGATCGGCTGGGTTTCCGGGTCGCCCATGCGGCAGTTGAATTCCAGCGTCTTGAGCTGGCCTTCGGGGCTGATCATCAGGCCGGCGTAGAGGAAGCCGGTGTAGGGGATGCCGTCCTTGGCCATGCCGCGCAGCGTCGGCAGGATCACCTCGCGCATGGCGCGCGCGTGCACGTCGGCCGTGACGATGGGTGCCGGGGAATAGGCACCCATGCCGCCGGTGTTCGGGCCCTGGTCGTTGTCCTGCAGGCGCTTGTGGTCCTGGCTGGTGGCCAGCGCCACCACTTCCGTACCGTCACACACCACCATGAAGCTGGCTTCTTCGCCCTGCAGGAATTCCTCGATCACCACGCGGGCACCGCCCTCGTTGTGCTGCACGCCCAGGGTGTTGTCGACCAGCATGAAATCGATGGCGTCATGCGCTTCCTGCAGCGTCATCGCCACTACCACGCCCTTGCCGGCGGCCAGGCCATCGGCCTTGATCACGATGGGCGCGCCCAGCTTGTCCACGTAGGCATGGGCTGCGGCAGGATCGGTAAAGGTGTCAAACGCCGCCGTCGGGATGCCGTGGCGCTGCATGAAATCCTTGCTGAAGGCCTTGGAGCTTTCCAGCTGGGCCGCCTGTTGCGTAGGGCCGAAGATGCGCAGGCCGGCAGCGCGGAACTTGTCCACCACGCCGCCTGCCAGCGGTGCCTCGGGGCCAACCACGGTGAGTTCGATCTTGTGCTGCAGCGCCCACTGGCACAGCGTGTCCAGATCCATGGGCGGCAGGTTTTCGAGCTTGTTCTCGTGCGCGGTGCCACCGTTGCCGGGCGCCACATAGACCTTGTTGACGCGTTCGGATTGCGCCAGTTTCCAGGCCAGCGCATGTTCGCGGCCACCGCCGCCAATCACCAGTACTTGCATCGTTTACTCTCCCAGATCCAGTTCAGCGTTGTGGTAGACGTTCTGCACGTCGTCCTGATCCTCGAGCATGTCGAGCAGTTTTTGCATTTTGGCAGCATCTTCGCCGGTGAGCGCAATGCTGTTTTCGGCACGCATGGTGACTTCTGCCAGCTCCGGCACCAGGCCGGCGGCCTCGAGCGCGTTCTTCACCGCCTCGAACTCGGCCGGCGGCGTCAGCACCTCGATCGCGCCATCGTCATCGGTGATCACGTCTTCGGCGCCGGATTCGAGCGCCACTTCCATCACCTTGTCTTCATCGGTGCCGGGGGCAAAAAACAGCTGGCCGCAGTGCTTGAACTGGAACACCACCGAGCCTTCGGTGCCCAGGTTGCCGCCGTTCTTGCTCAGGATGTGACGCACTTCGGCCACGGTACGCACGCGGTTGTCGGTCATCGTGTCCACCATGACGGCGGCACCGCCGATGCCGTAGCCTTCGTAGCGGATTTCCTCGTACTGCACGCCCTCGAGGTTGCCGGTGGCCTTGTCGATATTGCGCTTGATGTTGTCGGCCGGCATGTTGGCGGCCTTGGCCTTGTCCACCGCCAGGCGCAGACGCGGGTTGGCGTTCAGATCGCCGCCACCCTGACGCGCCGCCACAATGATTTCACGGATCAGGCGCGTCCAGATACGGCCGCGCTTTTCGTCCTGACGACCTTTGCGATGCTGGATGTTGGCCCATTTGCTATGACCTGCCATGGTGGATAATCCTCTGTATTCTTTCTGGGGGGTTAGCCCTTGCTGCAACACCCAGCATTCTACTTTTGATCCCGTTGCACGGAGCACTTCCATGGCCGAACCCCTGCTGATCGCCCAGAATTCGCACACCAGCTGCTACTTGCTGCCTGGTCTGGCCAACCGCCACGGCCTGATTACCGGCGCCACCGGTACCGGCAAGACCGTCACCCTGCAAAAAATGGCCGAATCCTTGTCGGCGATCGGCGTGCCGGTGTTCATGACCGACATCAAGGGCGATCTGAGCGGCATCAGCCAGCAAGGCAGCATCGGCAGCAAGATGGCCGGCGTGCTGCAGGAGCGCGGCATTGCCGTGCCCGAACCGGTCGCCTGCCCCACCACCTTCTGGGACGTATTCGGCGAGCAGGGCCACCCGGTGCGCACCACCATCAGCGACATGGGCCCGCTGCTGCTGTCGCGCATGCTGGACCTGAACGACACGCAAAGCGGCGTGCTCAACCTGGTGTTCAAGATTGCCGACGACAACGGCCTGCTGCTGCTCGACCTGAAGGACCTGCGCAGCATGCTGCAGTACGTGGGCGAGAACGCCAAGCAGTTCACCACCGAGTACGGCAACATCAGCAGCGCCAGCGTCGGCGCCATCCAGCGCGGCCTGCTGCAGCTCGAGACACAAGGCGGCGACCAGTTCTTTGGCGAGCCCATGCTCGACATCGCCGACCTGATGCAGACCGATGGCGGCAAGGGCATGATCAACATCCTGGCCTCGGACAAGCTGCTGCAGGCACCACGCCTGTACGGCAGCTTCCTGCTCTGGCTGCTGTCCGAGCTGTTCGAGCAGCTGCCTGAAATCGGCGATCCGGAAAAGCCGAAGCTGGTGTTCTTCTTCGACGAGGCGCACCTGCTGTTCGACGACGCGCCCAAGGTGCTGCTGGAGCGCATCGAACTGGTGGTGCGCCTGGTGCGCTCCAAGGGCGTGGGCGTCTATTTCGTCACGCAGAACCCGATCGACGTGCCCGATACCGTGCTGGCGCAGCTCGGCAACCGCGTGCAGCACGCCCTGCGCGCCTTCACCCCGCGTGACCAGAAGGCGGTCAAGGCCACCGCCGAAACCATGCGCAGCAATCCCGACATCAACATCGTCGAAGCCATTACCGAACTCGGCACCGGCGAGGCACTGGTCAGCTTCCTCGACGAAAAAGGCCGCCCCGGCATCACGCAGCGCGTGTTTGTCGTGCCGCCAGGCAGCCAGATCGGCCCGATCACGCCGCAACAGCGCCAGTCGCTGATGGCCCGTTCGCTGGTCGCCGGCACCTACGAAAAAACCATTGACCGCGAATCCGCCTACGAGATTCTGATGCAGAAGCGCGCCATGCCAGCTGATGCCGGCAAGGCCGGCTCCAAGGGCGCAGCGGCTGCTGCCGCCGAAGACAGCGGCATGCTCGGCGGCATGGGCACCATGGTCAAGGAAGCGCTGTTTGGCCGTACCGGCCCGCGTGGCGGCCAGTACGATGGCCTGGTGCAGTCGATGGCCAAGTCGGCGGTGCGCAGCGCCGGCCGTGAAATCATCCGTGGCGTGCTCGGAGGCATCCTGGGCCGCCGCCGCTAATCCGCAGGAACACCACCATGTCCGAAGTCCACCACATCACCCACCCGCTGATCCAGCACAAGCTCACGCTGATGCGCAACAAGCAGGCCAGCACCAGCTCCTTCCGCCGCCTGCTCAACGAGCTGAGCGCGCTGATGGCCTACGAAATCACGCGCGACATGCCGATGCAGGAGATCGAGGTCGAAACGCCGCTGGAAACCACCACCGGCCAGATCATCGACGGCAAGAAACTGGCGCTGATCAGCATCCTGCGCGCCGGCAACGGCCTGCTGGATGGCATGCTGAGCATCGTGCCGGGCGCGCGCGTCGGCCATATCGGCCTATACCGCGACCCGCAGACGCTGCAGGCGGTCGAATACTATTTCAAGATGCCGAGCCACATGGAAGAGCGCGATGCCATCGTCGTCGATCCGATGCTGGCCACCGGCAACTCGGCCGTGGCCGCACTCGACAAGATCCGTGCGCTGAAACCGCGCAGCATCAAGTTCATGTGCCTGCTGACCTGCCCGGAAGGCATTGCCACGCTGCACAAGGCGCATCCGGACGTGCCGATCTACACCGCGGCGATCGACCGCGGCCTGAACGAGAAGGGCTATATCGTGCCGGGCCTGGGCGATGCGGGCGACCGCATCTTTGGCACGCTCTGAGCGATCGGCAGCCGCTCAGCGGCGCTTCAGGTAGTGGGTGCAACTGGCGCCCGCTTCCTGCTGGCCCAGCAAGGCATTGCCAGTCTGCACGGCAAAGGCCTGGAAATCGCGCAGCGCACCGGGATCGGTGGTGATGATTTTCAGCACCTGGCCGCTTTCCAGCGTGTTCAGCGCCTTCTTGGCCTTGAGGATGGGCAGCGGACAGCTCAGGCCGCTGGCGTCGAGTTCAACGTCGAAAGCAATATCAGTCGTCATGGTCAGGCCGGGAAGACACCGGTAGAAAGATAGCGGTCGCCGCGGTCACAGACCACGAACACGATGGTGGCATCACGCACGGTGGCGGCCACCTGCTGGGCCACCCACAGCGCGCCCGCCGCGGAAATACCGGCAAAAATGCCCTCTTCACGCGCCAGTTGGCGGCACATGTCTTCGGCATCGGCCTGGGTTACGGAAATCTGCTCATCCACCAGGCTGGCATCGTAGATGCTGGGCATGTATTCTTCCGGCCACTTGCGGATGCCGGGAATGCGCGAGCCTTCGGCCGGTTGTGCCCCGATGATGCGCACGTCCGGATTCTGCTCTTTCAGGTAGCGGCTCACGCC
>JAAYCV010000135.1 GCA_012729605.1 Ramlibacter sp.
GCGGCCTTTGCCCATATCGGCTACGCGCGCTACCGTGAGCGCCTGCTCGCGCTGGGCGTGCAGCTCTACGAAATGCGCGCCCTGCAGCAGTCTTCGGTGCGCTCGGCCTTCGGCTCCTCCGGTTCCCCCAGCCGCGCCAGCCTGCACTCCAAGCTGGTGATCGTGGATGGCCGCATCCTCAGCATCGGCTCGATGAACCTGGACCTGCGCTCCAAGCTGCAGAACACCGAAGTGGCGCTGATCATCCGCAGCCGCGCGCTGTCACGCGAGATCACCGAACGCATGCAGCCGCTGCTCGACAACGGCACCTGGAAAGTGCTGCAGCAGCCCGATGGCAGCCTGCTGTGGCAGTTGCAACCGCCGGGCAGCGGGCCAGACCAGCACCAGGACCCCGACAGCAGTGCCTTGTTGCGCTCGATTTTGTGGATTATTTCACCGCTGGCTCCCGACGAATTGCTGTGACATCTGGCCTGCAACCCGGCAAATAGGCTATAATTAACGCTTCACTGCATCTGATGCAGTACGCCGGCTTAGCTCAGTTGGTAGAGCAACGCACTCGTAACGCGTAGGTCGCCAGTTCGATTCCGGCAGCCGGCACCACCCCATTCGGATTCCAACAGAATCCCTCAGAAAAGCCAGTTTCCCACAAGGAACTGGCTTTTTTGTCGTCCGTATCCAGCACGACAAGGCTGCACTATTTGGCAATTGCCACGCGTCAGCAATACCCACAAACACGTGTCGCAGCCTACAATCATTGCCATAAATAGCCCCGCAGCAGGAACACAAGGAGCCCCCATGAAGAGCTGGCAATACGCCAACCGCGCAGCCGCCATGACACCGTCCATCATCCGCGAGATTCTCAAGGTGACGGAGCGTCCGGACATCATCAGCTTTGCTGGCGGCCTGCCCTCGCCGCAGGCGTTCCCGGTGCAGGAGTTCCGCGAGGCTTTTGACAAGGTGATGAGCGAGCATCCGCGTGCGGCGCTGCAGTATTCTTCCAGCGAAGGCTTTGCCCCGCTGCGCGAGTGGGTGGCGGCCTCGCTGCCCTGGCCGGTGCATCCGGATCAGGTGCTGATCACCACCGGCTCGCAGCAGGCGCTGGATCTGGTCGGCAAGGTCATGCTGGACATGGGCAGCCGCGTCATGACGCAGACGCCGACCTATCTGGGTGCGCTGCAGGCCTTCTCGGTGTTCGAGCCCGAGGTGATCGGCCTGCCCAATGATGACCAAGGCGTGCAGATTGCGGCTATGGAGCGCGAACAGCTGCGCTACGGAGCGCGCTTCCTCTACCTGCTGCCCACCTTCCAGAACCCGACCGGCCTGACGCTGTCTGCCAGCCGCCGCGAAGAGCTGGCGAGTTCGCTAAATGCCCTCGGCCTGCCAGTGGTTGAAGACAACCCCTATGGCGAACTCTGGTTCGACAACCCGCCGCCGGCCCCGATCAGCAGCCTGCTGCCGGAGCAGAGCCTGTACCTGGGCTCGTTCTCCAAGGTGCTGGCGCCGGGCCTGCGTCTGGGCTATGTGGTGGCGCCGGACCATGTCTATCCCAAGCTGCTGCAGGCCAAGCAGGCGGCCGACCTGCACAGCCCGACGCTGAACCAGCGCCTGGCCTACGAAGTGCTGTCACGCCCCAGCTTCCTCGACGGCCACCTGCAGCGTACGCGCCAGCTCTATCGCGACCAGTGCCAGGCGATGCTGGATGCGCTGCGCCGCCACATGCCCGAGGGCGTGACCTGGAACGTGCCGCGCGGGGGCATGTTCCTGTGGCTGCGCCTGCCCGAAGGCCTGGACAGCACGCACATGCTGCCGCTGGCGGTGCAGCACGGCGTGGCCTATGTGCCGGGCGCCGCCTTCTACGAGAACAATGCCGACGTGCGCACCATGCGCCTGAGCTTTGTCACCGCCAGCGCGGAAGAGATCGATCGCGGCATTGCCCAGCTGGCACGCACGGTCAACGAGTCACTGGACGCGCGCCGTTCAGCCAGCTGAGTCACGCAGGGTATCGGCCGGCAAGCGGTCGATTTCCTGCAGCAGGCTGGCCAGCCCCTGCCCCACCGCCTCCAGCAGCGCCTGACCCTTGGCGGCACTGGCCTGCGTCGCCTTGCCGGCGGCGCCCAGCGGGTGGTAATCCTGCATCTGCCAGGCCAGCTTGGCACTGCGGCCGTTGCCCAGCAGCGGAAAATGTTCGGCGCGGTATTCGGAGCTGCTGGCAAAGTCCTGGATGGCGTCGCTGCGCACCAGCTCCGGGTGCAGCGCCTGCATCAGGCTGGTTTCAGTGGCACCGGCGTGGATGCCAAAACGGTGTTCATGCTCATCAAACGCGCCACCGGCCGCGCCCAGCGGCAGGTTGAACCAGCTGCAGCTGTAGACCAGCATGCCCAGCCGTGCACGCAGGTCGCGCGCCACCACATCCAGCAGGCCAACATTGCCGCCATGCGTGTTGAACAGCACCAGCTTGCGCACGCCGCTGGCGTGCACGCACTCGGCAACCTCGGTCCAGAGCCGGATCACGGTCTCGGCCTTGAGCGTGAGCGTGCCGGCAAATGCCGTGTGTTCCGGGCTGAATCCGATCGCCTGCGTAGGCAGGAATACGGCCGGCAACTGTTGTGGCAGCCAGGGCAAGGTCGCCTGCACCATGCCATCGGCCAGTGCGGCGTCCACGCGCAGCGGGA
>JAAYCV010000136.1 GCA_012729605.1 Ramlibacter sp.
AGGCTACACTGTTACATGCAACAGAAATGCTGCAGGCTGCCCATGCCGACAGCATGCCCACTTCCTAGCTGCCACAGGACACGCCATGACCACCCACCATCCGACTCCCGACGAAGCCGATATGCACTTGGTCATCATCAGCGGCATGTCAGGCTCCGGCAAATCCATCGCCCTGCAGGCGCTGGAAGATTCCGGCTACTACTGCGTGGACAACCTGCCGCCGGAGTTGCTACTGCCCTTTATCGAGATCGAAAAACAGCACCAGTCCCGGCGCATAGCCGTGGCCATGGACGCGCGCAGCTCCAAGTCCTTGCCGCTGATCCCGATGCAGGTCGATGCCCTGCGTCGCAGCGGCATCCTGGTCACCGCCCTGTTCCTGGATGCATCCGACCCGATGCTGATGCGACGTTTCTCCGAAACGCGCCGCAAGCACCCGCTCACCGTCGTCGCCACCAACGACCAGACGCATGATCTCGAAGCCGCCATCGCGCTGGAACGCAAGTTGCTGGCCGAGTTCCGCCTGCAGGCGCACGTGATCGAGACCACGCTGCGCCGCCCGGCCCAATTGCGCAGCCAGATCAAGAGTCTGATCGCGGTCGATCCGCAACAGCTCACGCTGATTTTCGAATCCTTTGCCTTCAAGCGCGGCGTGCCGGCTGATGCCGACTATGTGTTTGACGTGCGCATGCTGCCCAATCCCCATTACGAGCCCGGCCTGCGCGAGCTGACCGGCCGTGACCAGCCGGTGATCGATTTCCTGGAACAGCAGCCCGATGTGGAGCTGATGCGCCAGCATATCCACGGCTTTCTGCGCCACTGGCTGCCCGAACTGGCCAAGGACCACCGCAGCTATGTCACGGTGGCGATTGGCTGTACCGGCGGCCAGCACCGCTCGGTCTACCTGGTGGAAAAACTGTTCCAGGACTTCCGTGCCAACTGGAGCTCGGTGCTCAAGCGCCACCGCGAGCAGGACGACCACTGATCACAGCGCCTCCAGCCACTTGCGCACGGGGGCAGGCAGGCCGCGCGCCGCCCAGTCGGCATGCCATTCCCCGGCCAGGGCGGGTTGCTGCCCGCCGGCCACATCGATCAGGACCGGATGCAGGTACAAGTCCTTGTGCGTCAACACATGGCGGAACATGGGCGCATGATGCGCACTGCCCAGCCCCGCTGCGGCAGCGAGTGCATCGGCCTCCGAACCGAACAAGGGCACACAGTGCAGCCCGGCCCAGATGCCCTGCTGCCCGCGCCGCTCCAGCCAGATGCCTTGCGGGCTGCGCAGCACCAGCAGCCACCATGATTCAGCCGTGCGCTTGAGCTTTTTCGTCTTGCGTGGCAGCTCCACCGCCAGATCCTGACCGGCCACGGCGCACAGGCTGGCCATCGGGCAGGCGGCACAACGCGGCTGGCGTGCGGTACAGACAGTCGCGCCCAGATCCATCAGGCCCTGCGTATAGGAAGCCATGTCCGCCGCATCGGCATCCGCGTGCACCAGTTGCTGCGCCATGTCGTGCAAGGCGCGTACCGCCCTGGCCGATGCCAGGTCCTCGCCAAAACCGAGCAGCCGCGCCAGCACACGCCGTACGTTGGCATCGAATATCGAGACCCGCTCGCCAAAGCAGAACGCCGCAATCGCCGCGGCTGTAGACGGGCCGATTCCCGGCAGCTTGACCAGATCGGCGCTGCTGCGCG
Organism: Ramlibacter sp.; assembly: GCA_012729605.1. Classification (GTDB taxonomy): domain Bacteria; phylum Pseudomonadota; class Gammaproteobacteria; order Burkholderiales; family Burkholderiaceae_C; genus Brachymonas; species Brachymonas wangyanguii. Next base: position 1,693 of record JAAYCV010000136.1, read on the forward strand.
GAAACTCGCCTCCATGCACATCGCGCACCTGCTGGGCACAGGCATGCAGATTGCGTGCTCGGCTGTAGTAGCCCAGCCCGCTCCACAAGGCCATCACCTCTTCCTGCGTCGCATCGGCCAGCGCCCGTACGTCGGGAAAGGCCTGTAGAAAGCGTGCGTAGTAATCCAGCACCGTGACCACCTGGGTCTGCTGCAGCATCACCTCGGACAGCCAGACGCGGTAGGGATCGCGCTGCTGCTGCCAGGGCAAGCCATGGCGGCCATGCTGGCGCTGCCACACCACCAGCCGCGGAAAGAAAGCATCTCGCAGCTGCAACAGGCGCTGCTGGCTGGCCGCTGCGCTGGTATCCAACTCCGCCAGCGGAAACAGGGGTACGTTGCTCATGGCTTCGGAAAGCGCGAGCGCGGCATTTTCTGGCACTTGGCGCAGACATAGGTGGAGCGCTGGCCCTGGCGCAGCATGCGGATCGGCGTGTCGCAGACGCGGCAAGGCTGGCCGGCGCGGTCGTACACCATGGCCTGCAGCTGGAAATAGCCGTTGCGCCCTTCAGCGCTGGAAAAATCCTTCAGCGTGCTGCCGCCTTCGTCAATCGCCCACTGGATGATATGGCGGATCGCTTCCCACAGGCGGCGTACCTGCGCCGGCTTGAGCTGGTTGGCCGGCAGCAAGGGATCGATACCGGCACGGAACAGCGCTTCCGAGCAGTAGATATTGCCCACGCCCACCACGATGTCGCCGGCCAGCAGTACCTGCTTGACCGGCGCCTTGCGCCTGGCCAGGCCTTCGGCCAGGTGCTGCAGGCTGAACGCGTCTTCCAGCGGCTCCACGCCCAGATGGTCCAGCAGCTTGCGCGCACGCGGATCGTGCTCGCCTTCCATGTACATGATGGCGCCAAAGCGGCGCGGATCGTTGAGGCGCAGCACACCCAGCGTGGTGTTCATCTCGAAGTGGTCATGCGGTCCGGCGGGCGGCAGCCGGCTGTCAAAGCGCAGGCTGCCCGACATGCCCAGGTGTAGCATCAGCAGGCCCTGGTCCAGATCCATCAGCAGGTACTTGCCACGCCGGCGCACGCCCTGCACCACGCGACCCTGCAGGTCATCCGGATCCACGCCCAGCGGCCAGCGCAAGGGCTTGCCCAATTGCACCTGACGGATGGTGGCACCACGGATGCGGTCAGCAAAGCTGCGGCGTGTCACTTCGACTTCGGGCAATTCAGGCACGGGATTCGGTCTCTCGGGAAATGGCGCCTGGCGCCGTTGCATCTGCATACCGGGCGAAGGCCCCGTTTGCGGGGGACGCGCCCAACATCCTTTATTATCCACAGACAGGCCACCGACCGGCCGGCCCGATTCTGCCCGCATTTCCGAGGACATTCCCTTGCAGCGCTTTTCCCTTCTTGCCCTGAGTCTGGCTGCCGCCATGAGCACGACACCGGCCCTGGCTGCCACCACGCCTGGCGCCGAGGCCCTCATCGCCCCGCGCAGTGCCGCCCAGCAGGCCGCCGACCGCACCGCCCTGCAGGCCGTGATCGAGAGCTCCACCGCCCTGTACGACACCCTGGCCGGCGAGCTTTACGTGCAGCGCAACAACCCTTCGCGCGGTTTCATCTACCTGATGGATGCGGCACGCCGCACGCAAGACGGCCGCCTCTATGCGCGCGCCGTCGAGATCGCGCTGCAGGGCCGTGCCCCGGATGCTGCACTGACGGCGATCCGCTCCTGGCAGACCGCCCTGCCGAATGACCCGAATGCAGACACCTACCAGCTGCAGGTGCTGCTGATGCTGGATCGCGTCAGTGAAACCGCCGATCCGCTGCGCCAGGCGCTGGCCCACGCCAGCGGCGACAAGCGCCAGACGCTGATCCACAACATCCCGAGCTATTACCTGAACGTCAAGGATCAGCAGCAGGCCCTGGGCATCGTGCGCGAACCGCTGCAGCCGTATGTGGAGCAGCGCGATACCGCCTTCGTCGCCGCACTGGCGATGGCACGCATGCAGATGCTGGCACGCGATTTCTCCCCTTCGCTGCAGATGCTGGAACGCAGCCAGCAGGCCACGCCACCCGAGGTGGCGCTTGGCGCGCTGCTGCACAACCGTGAGCTGCCAGGCCTGGTCGCCATGGACCTGATGCGCGCCTCGCGCCAGGAGCAGCCCGACGTGGCGCGCCGCGCCGAACTGCTGGCACGCAAGATCGCCACCGCGCCCCAGGCCACGCAAGAGATCCAGCTGGCCTATGCCAAGACCCTGATCGAGATCCGCCGCCATGACGAAGCGCTGAAACAGCTGGATCTGGTGCTGCGCAGGCACCCGGATTACGCCATGGCCTGGATGCTGCAGGGCGGCCTGCAACTGCAGGAGAAGCAATGGGCGGCGGCTGAAAAATCGCTGCAGCAGTATTTCCGCGTACGCAAGGCCGAAGACCCGATGCCCGGCCCGCGTGAAGACGGCAATATCGCGCTCAGCATCCTGCAGGCCAACCTGACCGTGAGCAGCGACATGCAGGCCAACATCATGATGGCCGAGATCGCCGATCACCAGAATGACCCGGCCGCAGCGGCGCGCTGGCTGGAACGCATCCAGCCGGAAAGCGCCCGCCACGCCGCCATGGTGCAGCGCGCCGAAACCCTCAACAGCCTGGGCAAGTACGATCTCGCCCTGCAGCAGATCCGTGCCCTGCCCGCCGACAACGACGAGCAGCGCCAGGTGCGCAGCCTGGCCGAGGCCCAGCTGCTGGACCGCGCCGGTCGCCACGCCGAGGCGCTGCGCGCGCTCGATGCCGAAATCGCCCGCAGCCCGGAGAATGCCGAACTGCTGTACGCACGCGGCATGACGCAGGAACGCCTGGGCAATTACGCCGCCACCGAGCAGGACATGCGCAAGGTGATGGCGCTTCGACCCGATTCACCCAACGCCTTCAACGCCTTGGGCTATACGCTGGCCGACCGCAACGAACGCCTGCCCGAAGCCAAGGAACTGATCCGCAAGGCGCTGGACCTGTCGCCCGACAGCGGAGCCATCCAGGACAGCATGGGCTGGGTCGAATACCGCCTGGGCAATCTGCCGGAAGCACGCCGCTGGCTGGAAAAGGCCTTTGTCGCCGAACCGCAGGCCGAAGTGGCCGCCCACCTGGCCGAGGTGCTCTGGACCATCGGCGACCGTGAAGCCGCTGGCAAGGTATTCGAGGAAGGCCTGGTGCTGGACAAGGATGACACCGTACTGAAAGAAACCATGCAGCGCCTGGGCTACACGCCGCGCCCTGCCGCCACCCCCACCCGCCCCTGACCATGACCGATTCCATTTCCCGCCGCCGCAGCCTGCAGCTGGGTGCCGCCCTGTTGCTGGGTGCCACGCTGGCTGGCTGCGCCTCCGTTCCCGCCACGCCGATTCCCGACGGCCCGATTCGTGCCTGGGCCGGCCGCCTGTCGCTGGTACTCGACCAGGATCCGCCGCAATCCTTTATCGCCGGCTTTGAACTGACCGGCAACGCCCTCAGCGGCACGCTCGGCCTGTTCAACCCGCTGGGCGGCCAGCTGGCGCAGATCCGCTGGATGCCCGGTGTCGCCGAGCTGCAGCAAGGCAATGGCACGCGCGCCTATCCGGACCTTGACAGCCTGGTCACCGAAGTCACCGGCACCAATGTGCCCGTCACTTCGCTGTTCGACTGGCTCGATGGCCGTCCCACCCCGGTCCCCGGCTGGGAGCCCGACCTGTCGCAGCGCAGCGAAGGCCGCCTGATCGCCAAACGCCTGCAACCATTGCCCACGGCACGCCTGCAGCTCATCATCGAATCGGTGGATGCAGACGCGACATGACCGAGCTGCGTGATATTCCGGCGCCTGCCAAGCTCAACCTGTTCCTGCACATCACCGGCCGCCGCCCGGACGGCTACCACCTGCTGCAATCGGTATTCATGCTGATCGACTGGCAGGACACGCTGGATTTCCGCCTGCAGGCCGATGGCCGCATCACCCGCAGCGATGCCGATCAGCACAGCCAGCTGCCGGCCGAAGACCTGTGCGTGCGCGCCGCGCGCAAGTTGCAGCAAGCCACCGGCTGCACGCTGGGCGCCCATATCCATTTACACAAGCAGATTCCCTCGGAAGCCGGCATGGGCGGTGGCTCCTCCGATGCCGCCAGCTGCCTGCTGGCGCTCAACCGGCTGTGGGACCTGCGCCTGTCGCCGCAGCAACTGGCGGCCATCGGCCTCGAACTCGGTGCCGATGTGCCCTTCTTCCTGTTCGGCCGCAACGCCTGGGTCGAGGGCATTGGCGAACAATTGCAGGCGGTAGAGCTGCCGCCGGCACGCTTTCTGGTGGTCAAGCCCGAAGAAGGCGCACCCACGGGAAAAATTTTTACCGACCCAGCCTTAAAAAGGGATACAAGTGCTGCTACAATCGCAGACTTCGTTGCAAGCACAAGCCCGTACCAGTACGGACGCAATGACCTGCAACCGGTTGCCCAAGGGCTCTGCCCTTCCGTCACCCAGGCTCTGTCCTGGCTGCAGCAGCACCAGCTGCAAGGGCGCATGACCGGTTCCGGCACTGCAGTGTTTGCTGAGCTGCCCACCAGCTTCCAGAGTGCAGATTTACAACAGCCTGCAACAAAAAACTGGAAAATACGGGTTTGCAGCAATATGGCCCTTCATCCTCTGCTACAATGGAGGGCTTAACGAACAGCATAACGCTGATTGTTCATGACAGTCAGCGTGTGTAGGGGAGTAGCCAAGTTGGTTAAGGCACCGGATTTTGATTCCGGCATGCGAGGGTTCGAATCCTTCCTCCCCTGCCATCTACCTGTCCAGAGCATCACACCGTTTAACGGCCATCGCCAGCGTACGATCCTGCCGATGGCTTTTTTCATTTCCGGAACCCGAAATGACCTCTTCCGCCTCTGACTTCCTCGTCTTCACCGGCAACGCCAACCCCCGTCTTGCCGAAGAAGTGGTCCAGTGCCTGGGCACCACCCTGGGCGAAGTCCAGGTAGGCCGTTTCTCCGACGGCGAAGTCACGGTGGAAATCAAGCAGAACGTGCGCGCACGTGATGTCTTCATCATCCAGCCCACCTGCGCCCCGACCAACGACAACCTGATGGAACTGCTCATCATGGTAGACGCGCTCAAGCGCGCTTCCGCCGAGCGCATCCAGGCCGTCATCCCCTACTACGGCTACGCCCGCCAGGACCGCCGTCCGCGTTCCTCGCGCGTGCCGATCTCGGCCAAGGTCGTGGCCAACCTGCTGCAGACCATGGGTGTGCACAGCGTGCTGACCATGGACCTGCACGCCGACCAGATCCAGGGCTTCTTCGATATTCCCGTGGACAACATCTACGCTTCCCCGGTGCTGCTGAGCGACCTGCGCCAGCAGAACTACGATGACCCGATCGTGGTGTCGCCGGACGTGGGCGGCGTGGTGCGTGCCCGCGCACTGGCCAAGCAGCTCGGCTGCGACCTGGCCATCATCGACAAGCGCCGTCCGCGCGCCAACGTCAGCGAAGTGATGAACATCATCGGTGACATCGGCAACCGTACCTGCATCATCATGGACGACATGATCGACACCGCCGGCACCCTGGTAAAGGCTGCCGAAGTGCTCAAGGAGCGCGGTGCCAAGAATGTCTATGCCTACTGTACCCACCCGATCTTCAGCGGTCCGGCCATCGAGCGCATTGCCCGTGGCGACGCCCTGGACGAAGTGGTGGTGACCAACACCATTCCGCTGTCGCCGCAAGCGCAGGCTTGCACCAAGATCCGCCAGGTCTCGGTAGCCCCGCTGATTGCCAAGACCATGCAGCACATTGCCAATGGCGATTCCGTGCTGGGCCTGTTCAGCGACAGCGACGACCAGAACTGATCTTCCGGTCTCCTTACAACGTCCTCTGCACACGTTCAAGTGCAGATTTTTTTATCAACCCAGGCAGACACTGGTCGCGGTGCTGCCACCAATGGAGAAAACCATGAAAGTCGTCGCTTTTGAGCGCACCATGCAAGGTACGGGTGCGAGCCGCCGCCTGCGCAATGCTGGTAAAACCCCCGGTATCGTTTACGGCGGCAACGCTGATCCGGTCGCCATCGAACTGGACCACAACGCCCTGTGGCACGCCCTGAAAAAGGAAGTGTTCCACTCTTCCGTGCTTAACCTGGAAGTGGCCGGCAAGGTCACCCCGGTGCTGCTGCGTGACGTGCAATACCACCCCTACAAGCAGCTGGTGCTGCACGTGGACTTCCAGCGCGTGGTCGCTGGCGAGAAGTTGACCCTGAAGGTGCCGCTGCACTTCGTGGGTGCTGACGAGTCGGACGCTGTCAAGCTGGACCGCTGCACGGTCAACCACGTCCAGAACGAACTGGAAATCGTCTGTCTGCCCAAGGACCTGCCGGAAGCCATCGTCGTGGACCTGAGCCAGGCCAAGAAGGGTGACGTCGTGCTGGCCAGCCAGCTGACCCTGCCCGAAGGCGTGGAATTCGTCGCCCAGGGCGGTGAAACCGACCCGGTGCTGGTGACCATTGTTGGCCCGGCCGGTGGTGGCGCTGCTGCCGCTGCTGAAGGCGAAGGCGAAGCTGCTGCCGAATAATCCCGGCACACGCGCACAGGAAAAGCCCACTTCGGTGGGCTTTTTCATGGGCGCTGCCGTATCCTCTTTCTTTTCTCCACGCAAGACATCGTCATGATCCAGCTCATCGTCGGCCTCGGCAACCCCGGACCGCAATACGCAGACACCCGCCACAACGCCGGCTTCTGGTGGACCGATGCCGCCGCGCGCAAGCTGGGCCTGTTCCTGAACATGGAGCGCAGCTACCACGGCCTGATGGGCCGCACCACGATCCAGGGCAAGCCGGTCTGGGTGCTGCAGCCGCAGACCTTCATGAACCGCTCCGGCCAGTCGGTCGGCGCGCTGGCACGCTTTTTCAAGATTCCACCGGAAAACATCCTGGTGGTGCACGACGAACTGGATCTGGAACCGGGCCAGGTCAAGCTCAAGAAAGATGGCGGTCACGCCGGCCACAACGGCCTGCGCGATATCCACGCGCAACTCGGTTCACCCGATTACTGGCGCCTGCGCATCGGCATCGGCCATCCGGGCGTGAAGTCCGAAGTGGTGAACTGGGTGCTGAAGAAGCCCTCGCCCGACCACCGCATCGCCATCGAACAGGCGATTGACCACAGCCTCAAGGCCCTGCCCGACCTGCTGGCCGGCGACATGACCAAGGCGACCAAGGACATCCATACGGCACCCTGAGACCGTTCAGGCATCGTCCTCGGCAGTGTGCTGTTCCTTTTCACGCTTGGTCAGGCGGTAGATCAGGCGCGGAAAAATCGCAAACACCACCATGGTGATGCCGCACAGCAGGAACACCAGGCCAGCCTGGGTATCGCCCAGCAAGGGATGGATGCCAGCCCCCACGTGCGTCAGGGACAGGCCGGCCAGGACAAAGGCAACGACAGCCGCAATCCAGGCGAAATAGATGACGATGTTGGCAATAGGCATGGCGGCGATCTCCTGCTGCAGGGAGCCGCCCTGCGCGGATCAAGCGTCCTGCTTGTCCTGCAACTGATGGAACTTGTCCATCAATTGTTCCCGCGTTTCGACAAACTCGGGGTTTATCGGGATGCAGGCCACCGGGCAGACCTGCACGCACTGGGGCTCGTCAAAGTGACCGACACACTCGGTACACTTGGATGGATTGATCTCGTAGATCTCTTCGCCCAGGTAAATCGCTTCATTCGGGCACTCGGGCTCGCATACATCACAGTTGATGCAATCATCGGTGATCATCAGGGCCACGGGCCTTACCTCTTCTTCATGCACTGCCTTGCGGGCAGATGATATAAAACCAGTATTATCCGGTTTTGCGCCCTGGGCGTCAGCCTATAACCCCATTCCCCCTGTCTGCATGAGCGCCTATCTTGTCCAACGCCTGTCCAGCCTGCTGCTGACACTGCTGCTCACCTCGCTGGTGGTGTTTGGCGTGCTGGAAATCCTGCCCGGCAACGCCGCCCAGGTCATGCTGGGCCCGGACGCCAGCCCTGAGGCGGTGACCGAACTGGCGCGCCAACTCGGGCTGGACCAGCCGCTATGGAGCCGCTATGCCAGCTGGATCAGCGGCCTGGTGCAGGGTGACATGGGCATCAGCCATGCCTATGGCCGCCCGGTCTGGCCGCTGATTGCCGAGCGTCTCGCACTGACGGTACCGCTGGCACTGCTGGCCATGCTGATCACCAGCATCGTGGCGCTGGCAGTGGGTGTCTATGCCGCTTCACGCCACAACAAGCCCGGCGATGTGGTCGTCATGGGTCTGGCACAAATCGGCATGGCTGTGCCCAACTTCTGGTTTGCCATCCTGCTGATCCTGCTGTTTTCCGTGCATTTGCAGTGGTTTGGCGCTGGCGGCTTTGACGGCTGGCGTGCCGGCATCCTGAACGGCCTGCGTGACCTGCTGTTGCCGGCGCTGTCACTTGCCGTGGTGCAGACGGCGATCCTGGCGCGTATCACGCGCTCCTCGGTACTCGAGGTGATGCAGGAAGACTTTGTGCGCACTGCGCGCGCACGCGGCATGAGCCAGCGTGCCGTGCTCTATCGCCATGTGCTGCGCAACGCCATGATTCCGGTGCTGACCATCATGGGCCTGCAGTTTGCCAGCCTGCTGGCCGGCACCATCGTGGTGGAAAACGTGTTCTTCCTGCCCGGCCTGGGCCGGCTGATTTTCCAGAGCATTGCCAACCGCGACCTGATCGTGGTACGCAACTGCGTGATGCTGCTGGCCAGCATGGTGATCGTGGTCAACTTCCTGGTCGATGTGCTGTATGCGCTGATCGATCCGCGCCTGCGCACGCGCAACCGGAGCGGCGCATGAGTACCGCCGTGAGCACCCCGCACCAGCCCGATACCCCGGGCCGCCGCTTCCGCCGCCGTGCGCGTCGTCATCCCGGCTTGTGGATCGGCGCGCTGCTGACGCTGCTATTGGTGGCCGCCGCCCTGCTGTCCTATGTCTGGACGCCGCATCCGCCGCTGGAGATGGATCTGGCGAATCGGCTGGCCGGCCCGAGCGCCACGCACTGGCTGGGCACCGACGTGATGGGCCGTGATGTGATATCGCAGCTGCTGGTGGGCGCACGCAGCTCGATCTTTGTGGGCGTGATTGCGGTCGGTATCGGCCTGACCGTGGGCACGGCGCTGGGGCTGCTGGCAGCGGCACGGCGTGGCTGGCTGGAAGAAGTCATCCTGCGCCTCACCGACGTGACCTTTGCCTTTCCGGCGCTGCTGACCGCCATCATGCTGGCAGCCGTCTGGGGGCCGGGAATGGTCAACGCCATGATCGCCATCGGCATCTTCAACATTCCCACCTTTATCCGCGTCACGCGTGCCGGCGCGCGTGCGCTGTGGACACGCGAGTTCGTGCTGGCGGCGCAGGCCTGTGGCAAGAACCAGTTGCGCATCACGCTGGAGCACATCCTGCCGAATATCGCGGCGATCCTGATCGTGCAGGCCAGCATCCAGTTCTCGGTGGCGATCCTGGCCGAAGCCGCCCTGTCCTATCTGGGCCTGGGTACGCAGCCACCGCAACCGAGCTGGGGCCGCATGCTGGCCGATGCGCAGACGCTGCTGTTCAGCCATCCAATGCTGGCGGTGTACCCGGGCGTGGCGATCGCGCTGGCGGTGCTGGGCCTGAATTTCCTGGGCGATGCCCTGCGCGACCTGCTGGATCCGCGCATTTCCGAGGGAGGCCGCTGATGGCGCTGCTCGAAGTGAAGGATCTGAGCGTGCTGCTGCACACCCACCGCGGCAGTGCCGCCGGCGTACGCCAAGTGAGTTTTGCGCTGGAACGCGGCCAGACGCTGGGCGTGATTGGCGAATCCGGCAGCGGCAAGACGCTGTGCATGCTGGCGCTGATGGGCCTGCTGCCGAACAACGCCGAGGCACAGGGCAGCATCCTGTTCAACGGCCAGCAACTGGTCGGAGCCAGCGAGCAAGACCTGTGCGCGCTGCGCGGTGACGATATCGGCATGGTGTTCCAGGAGCCGATGACGGCGCTGGACCCCTTGCAGCGCATTGGCGACCAGGTGGCCGAGCCGCTGCGCCTGCACCGCAACATGCGCCGGCGCGAGGCGCTGGAGCATGCGGCCGCACTGCTGGATCGGGTCGGCATTCCCGATGCGCAACAACGCCTGAAGGACTATCCGCACCAGTTCTCCGGCGGCCAGCGCCAGCGCATCATGATTGCCGCTGCGCTCGCCTGCGATCCCGATGTGCTGATTGCCGACGAGCCGACCACCGCACTCGACGTGACGGTGCAGGCTCAGATCCTGGATCTGCTGCGCGACCTGGTGGCCGAACGCGGCATGGCGCTGATCCTGATCAGCCACGATCTGGCCGTGATTGCGCGTTACACGCAGCAGATGCTGGTGCTCTACTCCGGTGGCGTGGTCGAATCCGGCGCCACCGCCGCAGTGTTTGCGCGCATGGCGCACCCGTACACACGCGCCCTGCTGCAAGCGCGCCCGCGGCTGGATGCGGCACGCGGCACCCGCCTGCCGACCATTCCGGGCCAGGTGCCGGACCTGTTTGCGCCACTGCCTGGCTGCCGTTTTGCCGACCGCTGCAGCCGCGTGCAGGATGACTGCCGCCTGGCCGAACCGCCGATGGTCGCGCTGCCGGCCGCCAGCCCGATTCCGCACCTGGCACGCTGCCTGCATCTGGAGCCCGAGTCATGAGCACGCCGTTGCTGCAGGTGCAACACCTGTCCCGCCACTACCGCCAGCGCCGCCATAGCCTGTTCGAGCCGCCACGCATCACGCGCGCACTCGATGATGTCAGCCTGGAGCTGCAGGCCGGCGAAAGCCTGGGCATCGTCGGCGAATCGGGCAGTGGCAAGACCACGCTGGCACGCCTGATCATGGCACTGGACCAGCCCGATGCCGGCAAGGTGCTGCTGCTGGGGCGGGACCTGCATGCGCTGCCCGCGCGCGAGTTGCTGCAGGCGCGCAAGGATTTCCAGATGGTGTTCCAGGATCCGTATGTCTCGCTCGATCCGCGCCAGACCGTGCTGCGCATCGTCACCGAACCGCTGCACATGGACGGGCTGGATCGCACTACGCTGCGTGAGCGCGCCCTGCTGGCGCTGCAGGAAGTGGGCCTGCGCGAACCCGATCTGGACAAGTACCCGCACGAGTTTTCCGGTGGCCAGCGTCAGCGCATTGCCATGGCGCGTGCGCTGATCAGCCGACCTCGCCTGATCGTGGCCGATGAGCCCGTCAGCGCACTGGATGTATCGGTACAGGCCCAGGTGCTGAACCTGATCTGCCGGCTGCAGCAGGAGCATGGCATCAGCTTTGTGCTGATCAGCCACGACCTGGCGGTGGTGCACCATGTGTGTCACCAGATTGCCGTGCTGTATCGCGGCCAGCTGGTGGAATACGCGCCGGCCGAACAGTTGTTCAAGGCGCCACAGCACCCCTACACGCAGAAATTGCTGTCGGCCGTGCCGCGGCTATGAACAGCAAGTGATCGCTTACTGGAAGCGGATCGCCGACAGGTCGTTGACGAACACCGGCATGTCCTGCCACAGGCCCTGGATGCCGCTGCGCGCCACCGTGATCCACTGCGGCTGGTACAGGTAGGCGCTGACGGCATCAGTCGCGGCGAGCTGCTGCGCCTCGCCCAGCAGGCGGTTGCGCTCGATCTCGTCGGCGGTGCGCGTGATGCGCGTGTAAAGCTCCTGGAACTGCGGCGAATCGTAATGCCAGTAGTAATCGGGCTTGGCCAGATTGTCCAGGTCAAACGGTTCGACATGGCTGATGATGGTCATGTCGTAATCCTGGCTGCCGCCATAGACGTTGCTCAGCCACTGCGCCCATTCGATGTTTTCCAGCCTCGCCGTGATGCCGACCTTGGCCAGCATGGCCGCGATCACCTCGCCGCCCTGGCGCGCATACGGCGGCGGCGGCAGCTTGATGGTCAGCGTCAGCTTGTCGATGCCAGCCTCTTTCAGCAAGGCCTTGGCACGTTCAGGATCGTAGCTATTGATGCTGGTAGTATCGACATAGCCCGGCGCGCCCGGCACGTAATAGCTGCCGATCGGCACGCCAAAACCATCAGCGGCGCCAGTAACCACCGCCTGGCGGTCAATCGCGGCGCTGATGGCACGGCGCACGCGCACATCGCCCAGCGGCTTGCGCGCATGGTTCATGGCCAGGATCGTCTTGGCGCGTGATCCGCCCACCAGTACCTGGAAGCGCGGGTTGTTGCGGAACTGGTCCAGGCTGCGCGCCACCTGCACGCGCGGGAACAGGTCTACATCGCCCGACAGCAGCGCTGCTGTCTGTGCCGCGGTATCGGAAATGAAGCGGAAAGTCACCTGCTTGAGGGCGATGTTGCCGGCATCGCGGTAATCCGGCCAGGCCTTCAGCATCAGCGAGGCGCCGGTGCGCCAGTTGTCCACCAGATAGGGGCCGGTGCCGACCGGATGGATGCCGTTGCTGGCAGCGCTCTTGGGCTCCACCATGATGGCGGTCGCCTGGCCGAGCAGGAAAGGCAGATCCGGATTGGGCTCGGACACCGTCAGTACCACGGTGTGCGCATCCGGCGTGTCGATGCCGGTAAAGCTGCTGAACAGGCGCTTGTCCTTGTTGGTACTGTCCGATGCGGCGGCGCGCCCGAAGGCAAACTTGACGGTATCGGACGAGAAGGCCTCGCCGTTGTGGAACTTGACACCCTGGCGCAGGCGGAAAGTCCAGCGCAGCAGATCCGGCGTATGTTCCCACGATTCGGCCAGCAAGGGGCCAACCTTGCCATTGGGACCAATCTTGGTCAGCGTTTCGTACAGGCTGTAGAGCGTGATCTCGCCAATGGCGGAAGCGGCACCGGTGGTCGGGTCCAGGCCTGGCGGTTCTAGCACCATGCCCAGCGTGAGGCTGGTCTGGCCGCTCTTGCCAGCGGCCGCAGCGGCACCGCTGCCCGCCATAGTCGGAGCGTCGGAGGGCTTGCAAGCCGTCAGGCCCAGGCTGCCTGTGGCGGCCAGCCCCAGGCCAGACAGCAATACCGTGCGTCTATCCATCATCAGGCATTCTCCTTGTCGGAAGCGGGAACTTGCAGCCGCGTCTGGTCATAGCGTGGCTGGCTGGGCAAATCGGCCACATGGCGTGCATCAGCCCAGTGCAACAGCTGGAACTGCGAGCCATCCCAGCGCATGTGGTTCAGGCCCACGTTGGGGATCTCCACCGTGCGCGGGCCGGCCAGCGACTGGCCGGTGAGCGTGCGCCAGGCCATGTCTACCACGCCGCCGTGCGAAAACACCAGGATGCAGCCATCCGCCGGCATGTCGGCGTGCGCCTGCGCGATACCGGTGAGCGCGCCCAGCGTACGCTGGTGGAAACGGCGCAGGCTCTCGCCGTGCGGCAGCTGGTAATCGGGATCGAAGCGCATCCAGTCGTGCAGGATGTCGGCATGCTGCAGGCGGGCTTCGTCCATCGTCAGCCCTTCGAGAATGCCGAAGGACTGCTCGCGCAATTCAGTCAGCAGGCGCGCCTGTAGCGGCAGCTGGTGCAAGGCGGTTTCAGCCGTCTTGGCGGCGCGCTGCAAGTCGCTGCTGTAGGCCGCCACCACGCGGTCGAGGATGCCGTTGTCGCGCAAGGCCTTGGCCAGCCGGTCAGACTGCAGCTGGCCCATGGCGTTGAGCGGAATATCGGTGTGGCCCTGAAAACGCAGGGCCTTGTTGGCGTCGGTTTCGCCGTGTCGGATAAGGATCAGCTCGGGCATGCAGCCATTGTAAGGGGGCAATATGTAGCGGCGATGGAATCATGCAATAATAATACTTAAATATTAATTTTATGCCTGCCATGTACCCACCTGCCGCCGCCCCACCCCTACCCTCTGCCGACGACAGCAGCGCCGTGTCCTGGTTGCAGGCGCTGCTGGCTGCGGCCTGGGCACGCGGCGCATCCGACCTGCATCTGGAACCCTACGAACACAGCTACCGGGTACGGCTGCGCATCGACGGCCAGCTGCAGCCGGTGGCAGCTCCGCCAGCCAGCCTCAAGGAACGCATCGCCAGCCGCATCAAGGTGCTGGCGCGACTCGATATCGCCGAAAAACGCCTGCCGCAGGACGGCCAGTTCCGGCTGGAATTGCCAGCCGGGCAGACGGGTGATCTGCGCGTCAGCACCCTGCCCACGCTGTTTGGCGAAAAAATCGTGATTCGCCTGCTGCCCACCGACAACGCCCAGGTGCAGCTCGACGCCCTCGGGCTGGAGCCGCTGCAGCTGCAACAGTTGCGCGATGCCATCCAGAGGCCACAAGGCATGGTGCTGGTGACCGGGCCGACCGGCTCCGGCAAGACCATCACGCTGTACAGCTGCCTGCAAGCGCTGAACCGTCCCGATGTGAATATCGCCAGTGTCGAAGACCCGTGCGAAATCCGGCTGGAAGGCATCAACCAGGTGCATCTGCATGAAAAAGCCGGGCTGGATTACGCCAGCGTGCTGCGCGCCTTTCTGCGCCAGGATCCGGACATCCTGATGGTCGGTGAAATCCGCGATCTGGCTACGGCCGACACCGCCCTCAAGGCAGCGCAGACCGGGCATCTGGTGCTGTCCACGCTGCACACGCTCGATGCGCCCTCGGCGCTGACGCGGCTGCAGCAAATGGGGGTGCCGCCCTACCAGCTGGCCGCCAGCATCAGCCTGGTCGTGGCGCAGCGGCTGGTGCGCCAGCTGTGCCGGCACTGCCGCCAGCCGCAGCCACTGCATGCCTCGCAATGGCTGGCTGCCGGCCTGCCGGAGACGGAGCTCGCCTCGCGCCCGCAGGCATGGCAGCCGGTCGGTTGCGCCCATTGCCATCTGGGCTACCGTGGCCGCACCGGCATCTTCCAGCTGATGCCGATCGGCTGCGAGCTGCAGGACGCCATGTTGCAGCAGGCCGTCGGCCACCAGCTGCAAGGACTGGCACGCCAGCTTGGCATGCACAGCCTGCGCCAGGCCGGCTTGCGCAAGGTGCTGCAGGGCGAGACATCCTTGCAAGAGGTATTGCATGCCACCACCGACTGAACGCCTGTTCCACTGGCAGGGGCTGAATGCCAGCGGACAGCTGCAACAGGGCCAGCTGCATGCGCGCGACCTGCGTGCCGCACGGCTGCAACTGCTGCTCGAAGGCGTGCAGCCGCAGCGCATCCGCACACGCCCGCTGCAAGCGCATGGCCAGCCGCGCCGTGCCGCCCTGACGCGCAGCATGCGCCAGCTGGGCACCCTGCTGCATGCCGGCCTGCCGCTGCTGCAGGCGCTGGAGCTGACTGCCAGCGGCAGTCCGCCCGCGATGGCGCACGGCTGGAACCAGGTCCGCCAGGCGGTGGAATCGGGCCAGGCGCTGCACCAGGCCTTGCGCCAGCAACGCTGGTGCGATGCCGCCAGCGCCAGCCTGGTCGAAGCCGGCGAAGCCTCCGGCACGCTGGACCAGACCCTGCTGCGCCTGGCCACCCACATGGAGCAGGGCCAGGCCATGCGCGCCCGGCTGCGCGGGGCGCTGGCCTACCCGCTGCTGGTGCTGTTCACCGCCGGCATCGTCATGGCCGCCATGCTGGTGTTTGTCGTGCCCACCTTTGCCCAGATGTTTGCCAGCTTTGGTGCCGAACTGCCCTGGCCCACGCAGCTGGTGATCCGCCTGAGCGAAGCTGCCATCGCCTGGGGCTGGCTGCTGCCGCTGATCGCGCTGCTGGCCGGCGTGCCCTTGCTGCGGCTGTGGCAACGCCATGCCACAATGCGACTGATCATGGATACCCGATTGCTGCAACTCCCCCTGCTGGGTGCACTGCTGACCCAGGCCGCTACCGCGCGCTGGGCACGCGTGCTGGCGACACTGGCACAGGCCGGCCTGCCGCTGGCCGATGCACTGCCGATTGCCGGCCAGGCCAGTGGCAACCGCTGCATGGCCGAACGCAGCCAGCGCCTGCGCGAACAGCTGCTGCAAGGCTCGGCGCTGGCCGCGGCGATGCAGCAGCAGGGCATTTTCCCGCCGCTGGCGCTGCAGCTGGTGCAGACTGGCGAAGCCTCCGGCACGCTGGAACAGATGCTGGCGCGCATCGCCGAGCTGTGCGAAGCAGAGCTGCAGCAACTGCTGCGCACCCTGTCCACCATCGCCGAACCGGCGCTGATGCTGCTGCTCGGTCTGCTGGTCGGCGGCCTGGTACTGGCCATGTATTTGCCGATCTTCCAGCTGGGGCAGGTACTGTGACGCTGTTCGTGCTGCTCATCGGCCTGCTGCTGGGGCTGCTCACCGGCAGCTTTCTGAATGTGGTGGTGCATCGCCTGCCACGCATGATCGAAGCCGCCTGGGAGGCCGATCAGGCCGCCTGGCAGGCGGAACGCCAGGGTCTGCCGGCACCCGCGCCCGGGCCGCGTTACGACCTGGCGCAGCCACCCTCGCACTGCCCCTCCTGCCACACGCGGATCCGCTGGTACCAGCTGATTCCGCTGCTGAGCTGGCTCTGGCTGCGTGGCCGCTGTGCCCACTGCAGCCAGCGCATCAGCGTGCGCTACCCGCTGGTGGAACTGCTGACCGCCGGCTTTGGGGGCTGGTGTGCCTGGCGCTACGGCCTGACACCTGCTGCCCTGCTCTGGTTCAGCTTTGCCTGCCTGCTGCTGGTCATCGCGCTGATCGACTGGGACACCACCTACCTGCCCGATTCCCTCAGCCTCAGCCTGCTCGCGCTCGGCCTGCTGGGCAGCAGCCTGGGCTGGCTGGATGTCCCGCTGCAGCAGACCGTCTGGGGTGCGCTGGCCGGCTATGGCCTGCTCTGGCTGGTCAGCACGCTGTTCCACCTGGTCACCGGCCGCATTGGCATGGGCAACGGGGACCCCATGCTGTATGCCGCGCTCGGTGCCTGGTTCGGCTTGGCCGGACTGATTCCGATCCTGCTGCTGGCCTCGCTCGCCGGCAGCATGGTCGGGCTGTACCTCAAGGTCAAGGGCCAGCTGCGCGAGGGTGGCTATGTCCCGTTCGGGCCCTTCCTGGCGCTGGCCGGCTGGTCTGCCTGGCTGATGCCACTGCCAGTCTGGCTACAATGGCCCCTGTAAGTCCGCCACTGGCGGCACTCCGGGACGCCGCCTGCCAGCAGGCGGCGCCAGACGATTCCCCGCACCGCAGCGCATCCATGCACACCTGGCATATCGGACTCACGGGCGGCATCGGCAGCGGCAAGAGCACCGTCAGCCAGATGTTCCAGCAACTCGGCGCCTGCGTCATTGACGCCGATGCCATCTCGCGCGCCACCACGGCGGCGGGCGGCGCCGCCATCGACGCCATCCGCACGCAGTTTGGCGCCAGTTTCATCACGCCCGAAGGCGCACTCGACCGCAACGCCATGCGCGAGCTGGCCTTCCGCGATCCGGACGCGCGCAAGCAGCTCGAGGCCATCATCCATCCGCTGGTGCTGCAGCAGATCCGCCAGCAGGCGGAAGCCGCCAGCGCCCGTGGCATCCGCGTCATCGTCTACGACATCCCGCTGCTGACCGAATCGGCGCACTGGCGCCAGCGCCTGCAGCAGATCGTGGTGGTCGATTGCGATAGCGAGACGCAGATCGCCCGCGTCATGCAGCGCAACCAGCTGGAGCGTAGCGCCGTCGAGGGCATCATCGCCTCGCAGGCGACACGCGCGCAACGTCGGCAGATTGCCGATGCCGTGATCCGCAACGGTGCCGGCATCAGCCTGGCCGGGCTGCAGGCGCAGACGCGTACGCTGGCGCAGCGTTTCGGACTTATCATTGACGCCAAAGGAAACCCGGCGTGATCCTGTACGAATACCCCTTCAACGAGCGCATCCGCACCTACCTGCGACTGGAACACCTGTTTGGCCACTACGCCGAACTGTCCGCGCGTGACATGCCGGTGGACCACCACTACGCGCTCTACACCCTGTTCGAGATCCTCGAGATCACCAGCCGCTCCGACCTGAAAAAGGAGATCATGCTGGACCTGGACCGGCTGCGCCAGCAGCTCTCCAGCTGGCGTGACAACCCGGCGGTCGCACAAGGCACGCTGGATCGCCTGATGCGCGAAGCCGATGTCTGCTTCCGCCTGCTGGAACAGATGCAGGGCAAGATCGGCCACGGCATCACCAGCAACGACTGGCTGATGGCACTGCGCAGCCGCATCGCGATTCCCGGCGGCACCTGCGAATTCGACCTGCCGGCCTACCATGCCTGGCAGCATCTGCCCGAAACCCGGCGCAAGACCGATCTGAAACACTGGATGGCCGGCATGCATCCGGTATCCGACAGCATCCGCCTGCTGCTGAGTCTGGTGCGCAACGGCGGCCATACCCAGCGCATGACGGCGCAGAACGGCCAGTTCCAGCTCAACCTGCCACAGTCGCGCAGCTTCCAGCTGCTGCAGCTCGCGGTCGACCCGGTACACCAGGTGATTCCGGAAATCAGCGCCAACCGCCTGCTGGTCTCGGTGCGCATGATGCGCCAGGATCCTGACGGCCATCTGGCGCTGCATCCGATCGACGTCAGCTTCGAGCTGACCCTGTGCGCCTGACCCTGTTTGCCCATGTCCAAGCCTGATTCCGATTCCCCCTCCGGTGCAACGCCCGGCTTTTCCGAGCGCATCGTGCGCTGCCCGCAATGCGGTGGCGACAGCGTCTACGCCCCGTCCAACCCCTGGCGCCCGTTCTGCAGCGAGCGCTGCCGCAAGATCGACCTGGGTGCCTGGGCCAACGAGGAATACCAGATGCCGGACAACACCCCGCCGGATGGCCTGCTGCCCGACGAGCCCATGCCCCGGCATTGACACCCGGCCCGCGCCCCCCCTGCCCTGACTCCCTGACCGACCATGTCCGAACCGATCTCCCTGACCTCCCCGGAGGCACAACTCCCCGTCGTCATCGTCGGTGCCGGCCTGGCCGGACTGGCCGTGGCCCTGCATCTGGCCGAATCGGTGCCGGTCATCATGCTTGCCAAGCGCAAGGTGGAGGAATCAGCCACCACGCGCGCCCAGGGCGGCATCGTCGGCGTGCTCGGCTCCGACGACAGCATCGAAAGCCATGTGCACGATACCCAGGAAGCTGGCGCCGGCATCGTCGACGAAGACACGGCGCGCTTTATCGCCGAAAACTCCGCCGATGCGATCGAATGGCTGGTGCAGCAAGGCGTGCCTTTTACCGGTGATCCGTCCGGTCCGCTCGGCCTGCACCTGACACGCGAAGGCGGCCACACCGTGCGCCGCATCGCCCACGCCGCCGATGCCACTGGCAAGGCAATCCACGAATCGCTGTTGGCGCGCGTGCGCGAACACCCCAACATCACGCTGCACGAGCGCTGGATGGCGATCGACCTGGTGACCGACAAGCACCTGGGCGAACAGGGCCACTCGCCGATCAAGCACTGCTACGGTATCTATGTGCTCGATATCGACAAGGATTGCGTGATGACGCTGCCGGCACGCGCCGTGGTGCTGGCCTCGGGCGGCGTCGGCAAGGTCTACCGCTACACCACCAATCCCGATACCTCCACCGGCGATGGCATTGCCATGGCCTGGCGCGCCGGCTGCCGCATCGGCAACATGGAATTCATCCAGTTCCACCCGACCTGCCTTTACCACCCAGCCGAGCGCAGCTTCCTGATCACCGAGGCGCTGCGCGGCGAAGGCGGCATCCTCAAGCTGCCGCTGAAAGACGCCGACGGCAATATCCACGCCGAGCGCTTCATGCCGCACCACCACCCGATGGCCGAGCTGGCCCCGCGTGACGTGGTGGCGCGCGCAATCGACTTCGAGATCAAGAAGCACGGCCTGGACTATGTCTGGCTGGATGCCACCCATCTGGGTGCCGATTTCCTCAAGTCGCACTTTCCGACCATTTACCAGCGCTGCCTGGAACTCGGTATCGACATCACGAAAGATCCGATTCCGGTGGTGCCGGCGGCACACTACACCTGTGGCGGCGTCGTCACCGATCTGGATGGCCGCTCCGACCTGCACCATCTGTATGCGGTGGGCGAAACCACCTACACCGGCCTGCACGGTGCCAACCGCCTGGCCAGCAACTCGCTGCTGGAATGCGTGGTGCTGGGCAAGAGCTGCGCACAGGCCATCATGCAGCAGGAGCTCCACCACAACCCGCTGCTGCCCGGCTGGGACGAAAGCCAGGTCGAAGATGCCGACGAACAGGTCGTGATTGCCCACAACTGGGACGAGTTGCGCCTGGTGATGTGGAACTACGTCGGCATTGTGCGCACCACGCGCCGGCTGGAACGCGCCAAGCACCGCATCCTGCTGCTGCGTGCCGAGATCGACGACTACTACGCCAATTTCCGCGTCAACCGCGACCTGCTGGAACTGCGCAACCTGGTCGATTGCGCCGAGCTGATCGTGCGCAGCGCCCTGAGCCGCCACGAAAGCCGCGGCCTGCACTATATCCGCGACTACCCGGAACTGCTGCCGGCCAGTTTCCCGACCATCCTGTTCAAGAATCTGGATCGCCGCAGCGGCAAGAAAAAGAAGGTGAAGTAAGCGATGCTGCCGCTGGAAACTGCGCTGTCCTTTTTCGGCATTGCGGTACTGCTGTCCCTGTCGCCCGGGCCGGACAATGTGTTTGTCATGACGCTATCGGCCTTGCGCGGCGTGCGCGCCGGGCTCTGGGTCGTGCTGGGGCTGTGCAGCGGCCTGATCGTGCACACGCTGGCCGTCGCCTTTGGCGTGGCTGCACTGCTGGCCGCATCCAGCACGGCCTTTACCGTACTCAAGCTGCTGGGTGCGGCCTACCTGCTCTATCTGGCCTGGGGCGCCTGGAACGCACCCGCCATGACGGCCGACAGCCCGGTGCCACCGCCGATGACGCCGCTACAGGCCTGGATGCGCGGCGTGCTGATGAACCTGAGCAATCCCAAGGTGGTGCTATTCTTTCTGGCCTTTTTGCCGCAGTTTGCCGATCCGAAACATGGCAGCGTCGCCCTGCAGACGGTCTGGCTTGGCCTGCTATTCATCCTGGCTGCCTGGCTGACATTTTCTGCGCTGGCCATGCTGGCTGGCAGCGCCGGCCAGCGGCTGCGCGAATCGGCCCGGGCGCAGCGCTGGCTCAATCGCGGTGCCAGCCTGGTGTTTGCCGGCATGGCGATCAAGCTGCTGCTGTCCCAGCGCTGACCTCAGGCGCGCATCACCGGGTCGGCGGCCGCGGTAAACAGCACATCGGTGGACGAGTTCAGTGCGGTTTCAAATGCATCCTGCAGCACGCCAATCACGAAGCCGACACCAACCACCTGCATCGAGATGTCGTTGGGAATGCCGAACAGGCTGGCCGCCATGGGAATCAGCAGCAGCGATCCACCGGCCACGCCCGACACGCCACAGGCGGCAATCGAAGCCACCACGCACAGCAGCAGCGTGGTACCAAAATCTACCGAAATGCCCAGCGTATGCACGGCGGCCAGCGTCAGCACGTTGATAGTGACGGCGGCACCAGCCATGTTGATGGTGGCACCCAACGGCAGCGAGATCGCATAGGTATCGCGGTTCAGGCCCAGGCGCTTGGCCAGTTCCATGTTGACCGGGATGTTGGCCGCCGAGCTGCGCGTGAAGAAGGCGGTGACGCCGCTTTCGCGCAGACAGGTGAACACCAGCGGATACGGGTTGCGGCGCGTCATGACCGCGACGATGATCGGATTGACGATCAGCGCCACGATCAGCATGCAGCCGATCAGCAGGCCAAGCAAGGCCGCATAGTTGAGCAGTGCATCCCAGCCAGCAGTCAGGATCGCATCGGCGACCAGGCCCATCACGCCAAACGGCGCAAAGCGGATCACCAGACGCACCACCCAGGAGACGCCGTCAGACAGGTCACCCAGCAGCTGGTGCGTGGCCGGGTTGGCATGGCGCAGGCCCAGGCCCAGCGCCACGGCCCAGGTCAGCACGCCGATATAGTTGGCGTTCATCAGGGCGCTGACCGGGTTGTCCACCATGCTCATGACCAGGTTTTTCAGCACCTGCAGCACATCGCCCGGGGGGGACAACTCGCCTTCCACCGGCTTGAAGGTCAGCTCCATCGGGAACAGGAAACTGCCGGCTGCCGCCACCAGCGCCGCGGCAAAAGTGCCGATGGCATACAGGATCAGCACCGTGCGCATATTGGTCTGCACGCCCTGCTGGTGCCGGGCGATGGACGCCATCACCAGCACGAACACCAGCAGCGGTGCCACTGCCTTCAGCGCACCGACAAACAGCGTGCCAAACAGGATAGTGGCACGCGCCGCGTCTGGCCAGACGACAGCCAGCACAATGCCTGCCACCAGGCCCATGAAAATCTGCAGCACCAGCGATCCGTGGCGGATGAAGTGCTTGATGGAATCGAACATTTCTCTTGCTCCCCTGACGGTCACCAAAGTGCGCCATCATCTGTTTCGATCCCGGTAGACACGCATGAGACCTACCGGGGAAAGCCCGCAATTTTAGGGGAAGCCATCAGGGACCTGTTCATCAACCTTGCCGGAACAGGCCATTGTGTGGCGATCACGCCACCTTCACAAGGCAGACCTCAGCCCAGGATCCGCAACGAGTAGTCCGTCGCCACCACATCCTTGGTCAGCTTGCCAATCGAAATGCGATCCACACCAGTCGCCGCAATGCTGCGCAAGGTGTCAAAACTGATGCCGCCGGAAGCCTCCAGCAGCGCCCTGCCAGCCGTCAGCGCCACCGCTTCACGCATGGCATCCAGCGTGAAGTTGTCCAGCAGCACACTGATGGCGCCGGCATCCAGTGCCTGCTGCAGCTGGTCAATGCGCTCGACTTCGATCTGGATCTCGACACCGGCATTGAGCGCGCGGGCGTTCTCCAGCACCTGTGGAATGCCGCCAGCAGCCGCAATGTGGTTTTCCTTGATCAGGATGCCATGCCACAGGGCCAGGCGCTGGTTCTGGCCACCACCTACACGCACGGCATACTTCTGCGCCTGGCGCAGTCCGGGAATCGTCTTGCGCGTATCGAGCACGGCGCAAGCGCGATCAGAAGCACCCTCAATCGCTTCGGCATAACGACGCGTGACGCTGGCGGTGCCACTGAGCAGTTGCAGGAAGTTGAGCGAAGCACGCTCGGCCGTCAGGATGGAACGCGCATCGCCGTGGATATGGCAGACATCGGTATCCGGCTGCATCAGCTCACCTTCGGCGTAATGCCAGTCGATGCGCAATTCCGGATCGACGCCATGCATGCAGCCCTCGAACCAGTCACGGCCACAGAGCACCGCCTGTTCACGCACCAGTACGCGCGCCTGCACCGGACGCGGGCTGGGTACCAGCTGGCCGGTCCAGTCACAGACACCGATATCTTCCACCAGCGCATCGCGGATATTGCGCGCGCGCGCCTGTTCCAGGCTTTCGTTGGATTCGAACATGGGCTCTCCTTACGCTGCGCCAATGCCAGGCGTCATGCCGCTCAGGCGACCGCCATCCTTGACCACCAGCGCGTCCGGGTTCGCCTTGACGAAATCCAGCATGCGCGTGATGCAGCCTTCGGCCTTGCGACCGATCTCGGGATCGACAAACACCTC
>JAAYCV010000137.1 GCA_012729605.1 Ramlibacter sp.
ATCATCTGCGAAGACAGCTGGTTCGATGCTCCCGCGCAACAGGCTGTCGCCGCTGGTGCCGAGCTGATCGCTGTGCTCAACGCCTCGCCGTACCACATGGGCAAGTCGCGCGATCGCGAAAAGCGCATCGCCAGCCTGGCCGCACTGGTGCAGCGCCCGGTCGTCTACGCCCACATGGTGGGTGGCCAGGACGAAGCCGTATTCGATGGCGGCTCCTTTGCCGTGCAGGCCGATGGCAGTCTGGCCGGCCGTGCCGCCAGTTTTGCCGAAGACAACTGGCTGGTACAGCTGCAGCAGCAGGGCGATCGCCTGAACCTGGCTGCCAGCACCGCCGCCACCTTCGAGCGCGACGGCCAGATCGGCCTGCCGCCGTACCAGTACGGCTACAGCAGCGCCGAGGTCTGGCAGGCGCTGGTCATGGGCACGCGCGACTACGTACGCAAGAGCGGCTTCAGCGATGTGCTGATTGGCCTGTCTGGCGGCATGGATTCGGCGCTGGTGCTGGCGATCGCCGTGGATGCGCTGGGCGCGGACCATGTGCGCACCGTCATGATGCCCTCGCCCTATACCGCCGATATTTCCCTGATCGATGCGCGCGACATGGCCGAGCGCGTCGGCGTGCGCTACGACGAGCTGCTGATCCAGGACACTTTCGAGCAGTTCCGCAGTACGCTGGCGCCGCTGTTCGAGGGCCGTGCGGAAGACACCACCGAAGAGAACATCCAGGCGCGCGTGCGCGGCACGCTGCTGATGGCGCTGTCCAACAAGTTCGGCAGCCTGGTGCTGACCACCGGCAACAAGAGCGAGCTTTCCACTGGCTACTGCACGCTCTACGGCGACATGGCTGGCGGCTTTGCCCCGATCAAGGACGTGCTCAAGACCCAGGTATTTGCACTGGCGCGCTGGCGCAATGCCCACGATCCCTTCGGCACCGGCAGCAACCCGATTCCGGAGCGCATCATCACGCGTCCGCCCAGCGCCGAACTGCGCCCGGACCAGACCGACCAGGACAGCCTGCCGCCCTACGAGGTGCTGGACGCCATCGTCATGCGCTACATGGAAAACGATGTGCCGGTCGCCGAATTGCTGGCGCAGGGCCTGCCAGCCGAAGCAGTCGACAAGGTCACGCGCCTGATCCGCATCAGCGAGTACAAGCGCCAGCAGGCCGCCATCGGCGTGCGCATTTCGCATCGCAGCTACGGCAAGGACTGGCGCTACCCGCTGGTCAACCGTTTCCGCGAAGCAGTTTGAGTCGCAACAAGCCCACAACGCATTTCTGGACACAGGTTTTTGTTGCACAATTGGAACAGCAACCACTTACCCTACAGCAGGAGCACTTTTCATGAAACAGATCACCGCCATCATCAAGCCCTTCAAGCTGGATGAAGTCCGTGAGGCGCTGGCCGAATGCGGTGTCAACGGCCTGACCGTCACCGAGGTCAAGGGCTTTGGCCGCCAGAAGGGCCATACCGAGCTTTACCGTGGTGCCGAATACGTGGTCGACTTCCTGCCCAAGGTCAAGGTCGAGGTAGTGGTGCGTAGCGAAGACGTTGATGCCTGCGTCGATGCCATCGTGCAATCTGCCCGTACCGGCAAGATCGGCGACGGCAAGATCTTCGTCAGCCCGGTCGAGCGCATCGTGCGTATCCGCACCGGCGAAGAAGACGATATCGCGGTCTGATTTTGTCCCCGTTTTTCGCCCTGTTTGAGGGCTGACCCGTTCAGCCCTGCACCAGGTATTCCAGCGTCGGCGCCACCTCGGTGCCCACGTGGATCATCTCCATCTGGTAAGGCTTCATGAAGCCGGCGTTCACCGAGCCTTGCAGAAAGGTCATCAGGTGGTCGTAATAGCCCGCCGTGTTCAGCACGGCCACCGGCTTGTCGTGGTAGCCCAGCTGCTTCCAGGTCCAGGCTTCAAACAGTTCCTCGAAAGTGCCGATACCGCCGGCCAGTGCCAGAAACGCCGTGCAGCGTTCGGCCATCATGTGCTTGCGCTGGTGCATCGTCTCCACGATATGCAGCTCGGTGCAGGCATGATGCGCCCACTCGCGCTCCACTAGCGCCTTGGGAATCACGCCCACCACGCGGCCGCCGGCCTGCAGTGCCGCATCAGCCACCACACCCATCAGGCCATTGTGGCCACCACCATAGACCAGCTGGCCGCCATGGCGCGCGATCCAGCTGCCGACTTCGCGTGCGGCGTCGGCAAAGCGTTCATCCACGCCCGGCTGCGAGGCGCAGTAGACGCAGATGGAAAAACGCGGATCCGGATCGGAAAACAGGCCTTGCACGCTGGAAGCGGGGCTGGGGCGGTCGGTCATGGCAGGCTCCGGTTCAGAACTGGTTGGCAAAGTGCACCCAGAGCATGGTGAACCAGGTCACTGCGCAGAGCAGGGTGCTCAGGAATACGGCGGCGCTGCCAAAGTCCTTGGCCATCTTGGCCAGCGGGTGCAGCTCCAGGCTGGTGTGGTCAATCGCGCACTCGATGCCGCTGTTGAGTAGCTCCACGATCATCATCAGCACCAGCACCGTGGACAGCACCACGGTTTCCAGCCAGGTGCGGCCCAGCAGGATCGCCAGCGGAATGCCGATCACGGTCAGGGTGAGCTCCTGGCGGAAGGCCGGTGACTCGCGCACGGCGGCACGCAGGCCGGCCCAGGAATACTGCGTGGCGTGCCAGAGCCGGCTCAGGCCGCGACGCGTCTTTTGCGGAATGACGGCCTCCTGGGCCTTGCGAACGTCGTCTTCAATCATAGCTGCCACCATTTGCGCTCGCGTTCGGCGCGTGCCGGCGGCTTGCGGTAGACCAGCCGGGTACCGGCCAGCAGATCATGTAGAAATTGCTTGCCTGGCATCAGCAGGCTGAGCAGGGCCCATACAACCACCCAGCACACCAGCAGCAACACGGCCAGGCCGGCGTGTTCAGTCCAGTGGCTGCTGAACGACAGCAGCACCAGCGGTGGCAGGAACCAGATCCAGCCCAGCACATAGCGCAGGCAGGCACGCCCCAGTGTCACAGGCTGTCCGGACTTGTCCGTCATGCGGATATGCCAGGTCTTCATCGCCAGCGTATGGCCCTTGGTCCAGAAGAACACGAAATACAGGCCCAGCAGCAGGAATATGAACAGCTGCTGCCAGTGGCGGTTTTCCAGCGCATGGCGCTGACCAACGGCCACGGAAAACAGGAAGCCGCCCAGGAAGATCACGCCAAACAGCAGGATGCCCTCGTAGAACCAGCAGGCCATGCGACGTCCCAGGCCGGGCGTGATCATGGAGGTGTCGGGGGCAGGGGGGCGGGACGGTGTGGTGCTCATGCGGTATCTGGAAGGCGGGCGCGCATCGGCACAGGCCGATGACCAACCCGGAAGTATATCGGCAGCGTGCGGCTCTGCTGCGACAGACACAAACACCGGTAAACCATGCAAAGTGCAGCGAAAAGCTGACGAAACGCACGGACACTTGTAAAATCCCATGTTTTTGCGGCGCAACAATGCGATAATCTCGCAGTACACAACATATACGGCAAACGGGTCACTGCCCGGCGCGTTACAAAAGCGCCCATGGTTTTGGCCTCAAGTCTCGAAGCCATCTCACAAGGGTGGGCCGAGAGGCACCCAAGGTTTTTCTGCAAGAAATTCGCAAAGGTTCATCAATGGAAACTAGCAATACTCTCCCTGCTGCCAGCGCAGCCAAGTCTTCCCGTGCCCCCATGCTCATGGGCGCCGAAATCCTCGTCAAGTGTCTGGAAGCCGAAGGTGTCAAGCACCTGTGGGGCTATCCCGGCGGCGCCGTCCTCTATATCTACGATGCCCTGTACAAGCAGGAATCGATCCAGCACGTGCTGGTGCGCCACGAACAGGCGGCCGTGCACGCTGCCGACGGCTTTTCGCGTGCCACCGGTGAAGTCGGCGTGGCCCTGGTGACCTCCGGTCCTGGTGCCACCAACGCCGTCACCGGCATTGCCACCGCCTACATGGACAGCATCCCGATGGTGATCATCACCGGTCAGGTCGGCACTGCTGCCATCGGCTACGACGCCTTCCAGGAGTGTGACACCGTGGGCATCACGCGCCCGGTCGTCAAGCACAACTTCCTGGTCAAGGATCCGAAGGACATCGTCAGCACCATGAAGCGCGCCTTCCACATCGCGCGCAGCGGCCGTCCCGGCCCGGTGGTGGTGGACATTCCCAAGGATGTGTCCTTCCAGAAGGTGGCCTGGCACGGCTACCCGGAAACGGTCACCATGCGCTCCTACAACCCGGTGCGCAAGGGCCACGGCGGCCAGATCCGCAAGGCGCTGCAGCTGCTGCTGAACGCCAAGCGCCCCTACATCTACAGCGGCGGCGGCGCACTGCTGGGCAACGCCTGCAACGAGCTGCGCGCGCTGACCGACAAGCTGGGTGCTCCCTGCACCAGCACGCTGATGGGCCTGGGCGCCTTCCGCGCCGATGACCCGAAGTTCCTGGGCATGCTGGGCATGCACGGTACCGTCGAGGCCAACAACGCCATGCAGAACTGCGACGTGCTGCTGGCCGTGGGTGCCCGTTTCGACGACCGCGTGATCGGCAACCCCAAGCACTTTGCCCAGAATGATCGCAAGATCATCCATATCGATATCGATCCCTCCGTCATCTCCAAGCGCGTCAAGGTCGACGTGCCGATCGTGGGCGACGTGAAGGACGTGCTGACCGAGCTGCTGAATGCGCTGGAAGAGTCCGAGACCAAGCCGGACCACAAGGCGCTCGAGCCCTGGTGGGAAACCGTCAACAAGTGGCGCAAGACCGATTGCCTGGCCTATGACCGCGACAACAAGGACGTGATCAAGCCGCAGAAAGTGGTCGAGACCCTGTGGAACCTGACCAAGGACGATGATGTCTACGTCACGTCCGACGTCGGCCAGCACCAGATGTGGGCGGCCCAGTTCTACAAGTTCAACGAGCCGCGTCGCTGGATCAACTCCGGTGGCCTGGGCACCATGGGCGTGGGCGTTCCCTACGCCATGGGCATCAAGCTGGCCAAGCCGCAGGCCGACGTGTATTGCATCACCGGCGAAGGCTCGGTGCAGATGAACATCCAGGAACTGTCCACCATCCTGCAGTACGACACGCCGATCAAGATCTGTTCGCTGAACAACCGCTACCTGGGCATGGTGCGCCAGTGGCAGGAAATCGAATATTCCGGCCGCTACAGCCACAGCTACATGGATGCGCTGCCCAACTTCGTCAAGCTGGCCGAGGCCTATGGCCACGTGGGCCTGCTGATCGAGGACCCGCGCGACGTCGAGGGTGCACTGATCGAGGCGCGCAAGCTGAAGAACCGCACCGTGTTCCTGGACTTCCGTACCGATCCCACCGAGAACGTGTTCCCGATGGTGCAGGCCGGCAAGGGCATCACCGAAATGCTGCTGGGCTCCGACGAGCTCTGATCATCCACCCCCAAGATTGAATCTATTGTCCGCCAAGCCCGCGCATTACCGTGCGCGGGGGAGGGCGGCGAAAGCAGTGGCTTTCGCGCTGACGAAAAGAGGAAAGACATCATGAAACACATCATCGCCATCCTGCTGGAAAACGAAGCCGGTGCCCTGTCGCGAGTGGTCGGCCTGTTCTCGGCCCGCGGCTACAACATCGAGAGCCTGACCGTGGCTCCGACTGAAGACGAAAGCCTGTCGCGCATGACCATCGAGACCTCCGGTTCCGATGACGTGATCGAGCAGATCACCAAGCACCTGAACCGCCTGATCGAAGTCGTGAAGGTGGTGGACCTGACCGAAGGTGCCTACATCGAGCGCGAGCTGATGATGGTCAAGGTGCGTGCCGTGGGCAAGGAACGCGAGGAACTCAAGCGCCTGTCCGACATCTTCCGCGGCCACATCATCGACGTGACCGACAAGAGCTATACCATCGAGCTGACCGGCGACCAGGCCAAGAATGATGCCTTCCTGAACGCCATCGACCGTGGCGCGATCCTGGAAACCGTGCGTACCGGCGCCAGCGGCGTTGGCCGTGGCGAACGTATCCTGCGCGTGTAAACTGCAGCCCGATTCCGTTTTTTATTCCCCCTATACCTACTGGAGATACTCATGAAAGTTTTCTACGACAAGGACTGTGACCTGTCCCTGATCAAGGGCAAGACCGTTGCCATCATCGGCTACGGCAGCCAGGGCCATGCCCACGCGCAAAACCTGAACGACAGCGGCGTCAAGGTCGTGGTCGGCCTGCGCAAGGGTGGCGCTTCCTGGAGCAAGGTCGAACAGGCCGGCCTGAACGTGATGGAAGTGGACGAGGCTGTCAAGGCTGCCGACCTGGTCATGATCCTGCTGCCCGACGAGAACATCCCCGAGGTGTACAACAACAACGTCGCTCCCAATATCAAGCAGGGCGCCACGCTGGCATTTGCCCACGGCTTCAACGTGCACTACAACCAGGTCGTGCCGCGTGCTGACCTGGACGTGATCATGGTTGCTCCCAAGGGCCCGGGCCACACCGTGCGTTCCGAGTACCTGAAGGGCGGCGGCGTGCCGTCCCTGATCGCCATCTACCAGGACAAGTCCGGCAAGGCACGTGACCTGGCGCTGTCCTATGCCATGGCCAACGGCGGCGGCAAGGGCGGCATCATCGAGACCAACTTCAAGGAAGAGACCGAGACCGACCTGTTCGGCGAGCAGGCCGTGCTGTGCGGTGGCGCCGTCGAGCTGGTGAAGATGGGCTTTGAGACCCTGACCGAAGCTGGCTACGCTCCGGAAATGGCCTACTTCGAGTGCCTGCACGAGCTGAAGCTGATCGTGGACCTGATGTACGAAGGCGGCATCGCCAACATGAACTACTCCATCTCCAACAACGCGGAGTATGGCGAGTACGTGACCGGCCCCGAAGTCATCAACGAAGAGTCCCGCAAGGCCATGCGCGCTGCACTGAAGCGCATCCAGGACGGCGAATATGCCAAGATGTTCATCAGCGAAGGTCGCCTGAACTATCCCAGCATGACGGCCCGTCGCCGCCAGAACGCCGAGCACCAGATCGAGGTGGTCGGTAACCAGCTGCGCGCCATGATGCCCTGGATTGCCAAGAACAAGCTGGTCGACCAGAGCAAGAACTGATTGCCAGCCGGCAGGACACGGCCTGGCCGTGTCACAATCGCTGCTGAGCCTGCCGCGCAAGTGGCAGGTCTGGCGGCCCAGCAAAAGCCACCACGGTGGCTTTTGCCGTTTCTGGCGCTCCCCGCAGCGCATGACCCCTGTATACGACATGAACAAGCACTATCCCCATCCCATCCTGGCCCGCGAAGGCTGGCCCTTCATCGCCGGCAGCATCATCGTGGCACTGCTGCTGCATGTGTTCTTCAGTGGCTGGGTGGCCCTGCCGTTCTGGATCATCGCACTGTTCGTGGTCCAGTTCTTCCGTGACCCGGCACGTCCGATTCCGCAGCAGGCGAATGCCGTGCTGTCGCCTGCCGATGGCCGCATCGTCAAGGTCGAGAAGGTGCGTGATCCTTACGCCGACCGTGATGCGCTGCTGATCAGCGTGTTCATGAACGTGTTCAACGTGCACAGCAACCGCGCCGCAGTTGATGGCACGGTGACCAAGGTGCAGTATTTCCCTGGTTCCTTCGTCAACGCGGACCTGGACAAGGCCTCCACCGAAAACGAGCGCAATGCCGTGGTGATCGACAGCAACGGCACCACCGTGACGCTGGTGCAGGTGGCGGGTCTGGTGGCGCGTCGCATCCTGTGCTACGTCAAGCCCGGCGAGGTGCTGACGCGCGGCCAGCGCTACGGCTTTATCCGCTTTGGTTCACGCGTGGACGTCTACCTGCCGCTGACGGCACAGCCGCAGGTCGCGCCTGGCGACAAGGTGTCTGCCACCACCACGATTCTGGCAGTGCTGTAAGATGCCATGACCGCCCCGTGCCAGCCGGGCAGGGGGCTTTTCCCGCAGGAATCGCATGCAATCCGACGATCACGATATCGATACCCCACCCACCAGCGCGCCGGCGCGCAAGACGCCGCGCAAGGGCATTTACGTGCTGCCCAACCTGTTCACGCTGGCAGCACTGTTTGGCGGCTTCTATGCCATCGTCATGGCGATCAACGGCCGTTTTGACCTGGCCACCATTGGCGTGTTCGCCGCCATGGTGCTGGACAGCCTGGACGGCCGCGTGGCACGCCTGACCAATACCCAGAGCGCCTTTGGCGAGCAGATGGATTCGCTGTCCGACATGGTCAGCTTTGGTGCGGCGCCGGCGCTGATTGCCTACCTGTGGGCACTGCAGCCGCTCGGCCGCTGGGGATGGATTGCTGCCTTCATCTACTGTTCCTGTGCCGCGCTGCGCCTGGCGCGTTTCAATGTCAACACCGGCGTGGTCGACAAGCGCTTCTTCCAGGGCCTGCCGTCGCCGGCCGCGGCCGCACTGGTCACCGGCTTCATCTGGCTGACCAACGAGATGATCACGGCGCACCGCGATGTGCCCTGGTTCAAGGCTTTCCTGGAGCTGTTCATTCGCCGCGGTGAGGATCTGGTGCGCGGCGACCTGTCCTGGGTCATGTTTGCCATCACGCTGTTTGCCGGCCTGACCATGGTCACCAACGTGCCGTACTACAGCTTCAAGGACTTTGGCGGCCGCCGCAGCGTCCCCTTTGTCTGGGTCGTGCTGCTGGTACTGCTGATTGCCCTGATCAATATCGAACCGCCGACCATGCTGTTCCTGCTGTTCGTGGCCTATTCGATCAGCGGTTATGGGCTGTATGTCTGGCGCAAGTCGCGCGGCCAGTACGTGAGCATCGTCGCCACCTCGACCGACGAGCCCGATGAAAAAGGCCTGCACCAATAAACGGGCTTTCATATTCTGTGCTACAGTAAAACCCATGAAAAGCTTTGCGATCTCCCTACTACTGGCCAACGTCCAACGGGCGGGGTAAGTAGCGCGCGCAAAAACCTTTCAGCACAGGCCCGTTTGCACCCGCAGCGGGCCTTTTCGTTGGTGTCGTCACGGGTGCTGAACCGACCGTTCCATCCTTACCGCATACCAACCCAAGGAAAACACCATGTCCGACAAGCTCATCATTTTCGATACCACCTTGCGTGACGGCGAACAGTCGCCCGGCGCTTCCATGACCCGTGACGAGAAGATCCGCATTGCGCGCCAGCTGGAGCGCCTGCGCGTGGACGTGATCGAGGCCGGCTTTGCCGCCAGCTCCAACGGTGATTTCGAGTGCATCCAGGCCATCGCCAACACCATCAAGGATTCCACCGTCTGTTCGCTGGCGCGCGCCAATGACCGCGACATCAGCCGTGCGGCCGAAGCGCTCAAGGGCAGTGACCGTGCGCGTATCCACACCTTTATCGCCACCAGCCCGCTGCACATGGAGATGAAGCTGCGCATGACGCCGGAAGAGGTGCTGGAGCAGGCACGCCGCTCGGTGCGCTTTGCCCGCAACCTGGTAGCCGATGTCGAGTTCAGCGCCGAAGACGGCTACCGCAGCGACATGGACTTCCTGGTGCGCGTGTGCGAGGCGGTGATCAACGAGGGTGCTACCACCATCAATATTCCCGATACCGTGGGTTACGCCGTGCCCGAGCTGTATGGCAACTTCATCAAGACGCTGCGCGAGCGCGTGCCGAACAGTGACAAAGCGATCTGGAGCGTGCACTGTCACGATGACCTCGGCATGTCGGTGGCCAACAGCCTGGCCGGCGTGGCCATTGGCGGCGCACGCCAGGTCGAGTGCACCATCAACGGCCTGGGCGAGCGCGCCGGCAACTGCTCGCTCGAGGAAATCGTGATGGCGGTGAAGACGCGCAAGGACTATTTCAACCTGGAAGTCGGCATCGACACCCAGCAGATCGTTGCGGCCAGCCGCCTGGTCAGCCAGATCACCGGCTTTGTCGTGCAGCCGAACAAGGCGGTGGTTGGTGCCAACGCCTTTGCCCACGCCAGCGGCATCCACCAGGACGGCGTGCTCAAGGCGCGCGACACCTACGAAATCATGCGTGCCGAAGATGTGGGATGGAGCGCCAACAAGATCGTGCTGGGCAAGCTCAGTGGCCGCAATGCCTTCAAGCAGCGCCTGGAAGAACTCGGTATCCAGCTCGAGAGCGAGGACGAGATCAACAAGGCCTTTGCCAAGTTCAAGGAACTGGCCGACCGCAAGAGCGAGATTTTCGACGAGGACATCATTGCGCTGGTGGGCGACGAATCCGTGACCGGCGACAAGGAGTACTACGGCCTGGTGTCGCTGTCGCAAAGCAGCGTGATGGGTGCCCAGCCGCAGGCGGAAGTGGTGTTTACCGTGGGCGACCAGCAGGTCACCGGCAATTCCACCGGCAACGGCCCGGTCGATGCCTCGCTCAAGGCCATCGAGTCGCATGTGAACAGCGGTGCCGAAATGGTGCTGTATTCGGTCAATGCCATCAGCGGCAATACCGAAAGCCAGGGCGAAGTGACGGTGCGCCTGCAGCAGGCCGGCCGTATTGTCAACGGTGTGGGTGCCGACCCGGATATCGTGGTGGCATCGGCCAAGGCCTATATCAGTGCGCTGAACAAGCTGCACAGCAAGGTCGAGCGCGTCCACGCACAAGGCGTCTGATGCCCGGCTAGCATTGCCCATACCACGGCCTGTCTGCGGACAGGCCGTTGTTGTTTATGCGGGCGCGTTGCAATTGCCTGCAGTTGTTACACAAGCGGTCGCAACAGGCGTATAAATGGAGCTTGTCAGGTTTCTGAAAGACCATGTTCGCCAAATATTACAAATTAATGCTGTCTTAAGTTCATTTCCCAAGTCGTTGATATTGCGCCGGTTTTTATAGGGTGTAAACTTCTGTCATCGACGATCGGAAATCATTTCAAGGAAGTACACCATGTCCAATCGCCCCCAATTTGCGCAAAAAGGCTTTTTGACATTCCTTTCACAAGGTGCCTTGTGCGTAAGCGTGGCCTGTGCCACGCTGGCGCTGCCGGCACATGCCGCCAAGCCGGACGCCAAGGCCAAGCCGGCTGCGGCCAGTGCCAAGAAAACCAGCGTAGCCGCCAAGAGCAATGACAACAAGGCGGCTGACAAGGCCGCGCCCAAGGCAGAACGCGTTGCCAGGGGTAAGGCTGACAAGGATGAAGTCAAGACCACCACCCGCGTAGCCAAGGCGGGCAAGGACGACAAGGCCGCTACCACCAAGGTAGCCGCACGTGCCGCCAAGGATGACAAGGCAGAAGCCCCGGTCAAGGGCAAGGCCGCTACGGCCGAGCGTGCCTCCACCCGCAAGGGCGTGCGTCAGGCAGACGACAAGCCGGTGCTGCAGGTGCGTTATGCCGCAGGTGGCGTGAGCAAGGGCACGGCCGTGAAAGAGCCGGAAGTCCGCGCCGGCAAAGGTGCCAAGGTGGCTGCAACAGCAGAGCGCCCGGCACGTCGCCTGGGCAAGGCCGAGCGCCTGAAGGCTGAGCGCGAAGCGCGCCTGGAAGCCGAAGAACTGGCGCGCAAGCAGGCCATCGAGGCCGAACGCGAAAAGCGCGTGGCCGAAGCTGCGCGCCTGGAGCGCCAGCGCGAACTGGACCGTCAGCGCGAGGCAGAGCGCCAGAAGCGCCTGGCAGCGGCTGCCAAGGCGAAGCGAGACAACGAGCTGGAACAGGACCGCATTGCCACGTTGCTGGCCGAGCGCAACTCCAGGGTGCGTGAGGTAGGTGCGCCGGCTCCTTCCGTAGTGGCTGCGCCCGCAGCCGCTAGTGTGATCGCTCCGGCTGCCGTGCTGGCCGCCGCCAGCGCAGCACCAGCCCTGTCGCTGGTGCCGAGCCAGCCGGTCGCGGCCCGCCCGGTGGCAGCTCCGGCGGTGACTTACACCAGTACCCGCGTAGCCGCTCCGGCCGTGGTAGCAGCAGCGCCGGCACCGGCACCGATCGTGGTGGCGCCGGCTCCTGCACCGGTACGTACGCTGGTAGCCGCAGCCCCGGCACGCGTGCAACCCGAACAGAACCATTTCGTGCGCGTTTCCGTGCCGCAGCGTGATACCCTGGGCCGTATTGGTGGCCTGGGCAATGACAGCATGATGTCGCCGGCTGGCCTGCATTCCAGCGTGGCTTTCGTGATGGACCAGCAGACCGTCGAGGTGCTGCTGAACAAGAATGGCCGCATGGTGAGTTCGATTGCCTCCATCACCAAGCTGATGACGGCCGTGGTCATCATGGACGCCAACCTGTCCATGGACGAGCGCATCACCATCACCTATGACGACGTGGACCGCCTGAAAGGCAGCAGCTCGCGTCTGGCCGTAGGTACCACGCTGACACGCCAGGAGCTGTTGCACCTGACACTGATGTCTTCCGAGAACCGTGCGGCGCATGCACTGGGTCGTACCTATCCGGGTGGCATGAGCGAATTCGTGCGTACCATGAACATGCGCGCCATGATGCTGGGCATGAATGACACGCGTTATGTCGAGCCGACGGGCCTGAACAGCGCCAACCGTTCCAGCGCACGTGACCTGGCGTTGCTGACCAAGGTCGCCTACAGCTATCCGTTGATTCGCAACTACACCACCTATCCGGGTGCCGAGTTTGCCGTCAATGGCCGTTCGACCCGTTTCAACAACACCAACCGCCTGGTGCACAGCGTCAACTGGGACATCGGCCTGCAGAAGACCGGTTTCATTTCCGAGGCAGGCCGTTGCGTGGTGATGCAGAGCAATATCAATGGCCGCAACGTGCTGATCGTGCTGATGGATTCTTCCTCCAGCAACAAGCGCGTGGAAGATGCCGAGGCGATCCGCAACTTCGTGGAAGCCAAGTCGCGTGGTAGCCGTGGTTTTGCTTCCACCATCGCTTCGCGCGGCGCGGTGGACATGGCTTACTGAAGCCGGTAGCCAGCACACACGACAAAGGCGGGTTCGGATGAACCCGCCTTTTTCATGGGCACCCTGGGGGGCGTGCCGTGCTCAGGGACGATAGCCCATGTTGTGCGAAATTTCGTCGGCCGCTGTCTGCAGCTTGTCGACCCAGCCTTCATCGATGCGGTTGGCCGGTGCCGAGATCGACAGGCCGGCGATCAGCGTGCCCTGGTCGTTGTAGATGCCGGCGGCCATGCAGCGCACGCCCAGCTCCAGTTCCTCGTTGTCGCGTGCCAGGCCAATCTGGCGTACCTGCTGCAGCTCGCGCTCCAGCTGCGGCAGCTGGGTGATGCTGTTGCGCGTCTGGCCGCGCAGGCCGGTTCGCGTGGC
This sequence comes from Ramlibacter sp., assembly GCA_012729605.1. GTDB lineage: Bacteria > Pseudomonadota > Gammaproteobacteria > Burkholderiales > Burkholderiaceae_C > Brachymonas > Brachymonas wangyanguii. The sequence goes on from JAAYCV010000137.1 coordinate 13,197, forward strand.
GTAGGCACGCACGCGCTGGGCATCGTCACGTGACAGGAACAGCTTGCCGGTAGAGGTCAGGTGCAGCGGCGCGTGGGCACCGATGGCACGTACCACCTGCATGCCGGAACGTTCGCTGTAGGCGCGCTCGATATAGACGATTTCATCGCCCTGGCGCACGCTCAGGTTGATCGGCTGCTGGATCTGGCGGTGCAGCTCGCGCATCACGCGCAGGGCGGCATCGCGCACGCTGATGCGTGCCTTGACCAGGTTGCCCAGTTCCAGCAGGTGCATGCCCAGGCGATAGCTGCCGGTATCGGGACGATCGACAAAACCGCCGATCACCAGATCGTTCAGGATGCGGTGCGCGGTGCTGGGATGCAGCCCGGAGCGTTCGCTGATTTCCTTCAGGCTCAGTGGTTCGTCGCGCTCGGCCAGGATGTCGAGCAGCACGAACATGCGCTGCAGCACCTGGATGCTGATGTCGGCGTACTTGTCGGAATCGCCCGGAGAGGAGGTGTTTGCTTGCATGGGGATGGCGTCAACGGAAAACCGTATGGGCTGCTGTGACAGTAAAACCCCATTCTACAATATGAAAAGATGACGGGTGTTCAGGGCCGTGGCTGAAACAGCGGCGCGCTGCAGTCGGCAAAGCGCATCCAGCGGTCGTCCAGGCGCAATTCGAATGGGCGGTAGCGCACCTTGTAGCGCATCTTGTCTGACTGCTCGATCCAGTAGCCCAGATAGACATGGCGGCGGCGCGTGCGACGTGCCAGCTCGATCTGCCAGAGTATGGCGTAGCTGCCATAGGAGGCACCGGCATCGGACTCGTAAAAGGTGTAGACGGCCGAGAGGGCGTTTGGCGTAACGTCGATGATGGAGACGATCTTGAGTTCGCCATACAGCCGGAATTCGACCAGCATGCTCTCCAGCGGGCTTTCGAGCAGGAAGTTGCGATAGTCTTCGGGCGTGTTGTCGTCCATGCCGCCCCCATTGTGGCGCGCGTGCTGGTAGCGGCGGTACAGGTCGTAGTGTTCGTCGGTGTAGGCCAGTGGCAGCAGTTCGGTGGTCAGGTCGCCGTGCTGGCGCAGGGCGCGCCGCTGGCTGCGATCAGGCCGGAAGGCCTGCACCGGAATGCGCATGGGGACGCAGGCATGGCATTCGTGGCAGGCCGTGCGGTAGGTGGTGACGCCGCTGCGGCGAAAACCCTGTTCCAGCAGTGCATCGTAGCTCCAGGAATCGACTTTCTGGATCGGAACCACCACTTGCGATCGTGCCTCTTGTCCGGGCAGGTAGCCACATGCATAGCTGGCGGTGGAGCGCAGCTGAAACAGGTGTTGTTGCAAGGAATGCGGGCTGTGATCGGACATGCTGTCATGGTAGCGCATGTCATGGATTGGTGGTAATCAGGTTTTCCATGACGTATGATGCTGGCGCAAGAATAGGCCCTGCATAGGAGATTCGTTGTGCATACCTGGACCGACGCCATTGGCGCAGAAAAACAGCAGCCGTATTTCACCGATCTGTGGGCGCGCGTGCGCCAGGCGCGGCAGCAGGGTGCCACCATTTATCCGCCGACTGATGAGGTGTTCAGCGCGTTTTCGCTGACGCCGTTCGAGTCCGTGAAGGTGGTGATCCTGGGGCAGGATCCCTACCACGGGCCAGGTCAGGCGCACGGGCTGGCGTTTTCGGTCAAGCCCGGCATTGGCGTTCCACCATCGCTGCAAAACATCTACAAGGAGCTGGCGAACGATATTCCCGGCTTTGTCATGCCGCAGCACGGCTTTCTGCAGCACTGGGCCGAGCAGGGCGTGTTGCTGCTGAACACGGTGCTGACGGTGCAGGCCGGGCAGGCACATTCCCATGCGAGCTGGGGATGGGAGACGTTTACCGACCGCGTGGTGGAGCAGCTGAACCAGGGCCGTGATGGACTGGTGTTCCTGCTCTGGGGCAGCCATGCGCAGCGCAAGGGCGCCATGATAGACCGGCAGCGCCATCTGGTGCTCAAGGCGCCGCATCCGTCACCGCTGTCGGCCTACCGCGGCTTCTTTGGTTGCGGGCATTTTTCGAAGGCAAATGCCTGGTTGCAACAGCATGAACAGGCGCCGGTGGACTGGCAGGTGTGAGACTCTGTGTTACGCGAAGAATGCGTTGCAAGCTATTGATATTACAAGATATGCTCGACTTCATGTAAAACATGAGGTGCAAGCCCGGTGCTTGTCATATCATGTGAATCATGACATCACATATCTGATGTATCTACATGATATTCATCAATATTTAGGCCAAGTAACTGCCAATCATGCCGTTCCGACTGCCAATGCATGGCCGGCAGTTGTTGCTGGCGCCGGATGGAGCGGATAAAGTCTGCGCGCGGGATCGGGCTGGCGCCCAGACTGGCCAGATGCGGTGTCTCTTGCTGGCAGTCGATCATCTCCACACCATGGCGCAGGCACAGGCCGACCAGCGCTGCCAAGGCGATCTTGCTGGCATCGGGCACGCGCGTGAACATGCTTTCGCCATACACGGCGCGGCCCAGCGCCACGCCGTAGAGACCGCCCACCAGCCGGCTATCGATCCAGGTTTCCACGCTGTGTGCCAGGCCGCGTGCATGCAGTTCGCCGTAGGCGGCACGGATATCGTCGGTGATCCAGGTGCCGCCCTGGTCGGTGCGCGGACCGGCGCAGGCCAGCATTACCTCGTCAAAGCAGCTGTCGATACGGATCTCGCAGCCGGGAGTCTGTATGAAGCGTTGCAGCGTCTTGCGCAGCGACTTGTGCAGGCGGAAGCTCCCGGGGCGCAGCACCATGCGCGGATCAGTACTCCACCACAGGATCGGCTGGTCGTCGCTATACCAAGGGAAGATGCCATGGGCGTAGGCCTGCTCCAGCGTATCGGCATCCAGCACGCCGCCGGCAGCGAGCAGGCCGGGAAAAGGGGTGTTGTCGTCCAGCGCCTGCGCGGGAGGCGGGAAGGGCTGGTGCGGGTCTAGCCAGGGAATGGTGAATTGGGAGGCGGGCATCGTGATTTCCTGTTGCCTGTCATCTTAAGGCTGGCAAGGCTTGTGTTAGGCTGGATCAGCTTCCCTATCCCCATCCCTGCCTTTCAGGAGTCACGCTTATGAGCCATCCAGTGCACACGACCATTGACGGACTGGTCCAGCGACCCAGCCCGCTCTCTGCCCGGCAAACCGCCGACCGGGTCGAATCGCTGGTCCGGGAGCGCGGCCTGACGGTGTTTGCGCGTATCGACCATGCAGCGGGTGCGGAGGCGGCTGGGTTGGCGCTGCGACCGACCGAGCTGTTCATTGTTGGCAATGCCATGGGCGGTACGCCACTGATGGTCAGCGCGCAGACTGCTGCTATCGATCTGCCGTTGAAGATCCTGGTCTGGGAAGACGAAGCAGGGCAGGTATGGCTGGGCTACAACGATCCGGTCTGGATCGCGCAGCGCCATGGCGCGGCCGACAGCCCGGTGGGCCTGAAGCTGCGCGCCGTGCTGCAGCAACTGGCCGAAGCAGCCGTCCAGCAGACTTGAGGCAGGCAAGCCGAAAGCTGAAATGCCGTTTTCTCGCAAGCAGGGCAGACGAAGCCGTGGCAGCTGACTAAACGGCTGGCCGGACAGCGCAGTTGCTGTACCGCGGCATCATCCTGCGTACGTTGCCCAAGGTGCAGCCCCGCCAGACAGCTCGCCTCAACCCTGCGTCCGGTAGAACTGGACTGGCACTTCCATCGTCGCGCGGTCTGCGGCCGGTACCACGCCACGCTTCTTGATGTGCGGCTGCAGCTTGCCCATGACGTGCATCTCGCAAGGCTTGCAGTCGAACTTGAGCGTATAGGTCTCGTCTTCGTGCGTGATGGTGAGCGGTTCGGCGCGCACCTGGCCTTGCACGCCTTTCACGCCCTTGGCTTGCTTCGGGCACATGCTGAGCGAGTAGCGCACGCAGTGCTTGGTGATCATGAGCGGCACTTCGCCTTCTTCCTCGTGCGCTTCGTAGGCTGAGGCAATCACCTGCACGCCATGCCTGGCATAAAAATCACGCGCCTGGTGGTTGAAGACGTTGGCCAGATAGGTCAGGGTGTCTTCCGGGAACTGAGCCGGTGGCTCGACTGGTGTGGCGCGTTGCGGGCGCTCGTAGCCCTGCAGGCGCGCTTCGTCGAGTGCCTCGATGGCGGCGCGACGCAACGCATTCAGCTGGGAGGCCGGGATGAACCAGGGCTGGGCCGTGGCCACATCGACCGATACGGCCTGGTAGCAGGTGGCGCCGAGTTTGGCCAGATGCTCTTCGAGTGCCTGCTGGCCACGGGCCAAATCGCGTGCCGGCTCCTTGCTGCAGGCCAACGTGGCGCTGCCGGCATGGCCTTCGGCATCAATCAGCTGCAGCTGCACGCCGTCATCCGTATCTTCCAGCCGGATCCAGACGGCGATGCGACGCTCGGCGCTCGGGCGCTCCAGCGTGCGCACCCAGTCCATGTCACGGTTGCGGTTGATGATGGTGTCGGCGCGCAGGTCACGCAGGCTGGTGATCGGATCCTTGGGGAAGACGCGCCAGTGGCCGGCCTGGCCCAATGGCTCGGCACGGTTGATCTGCAGGCCAACCAGGTTGTTGCGCAGGTCGTGGTAGCACAAGCCATCGCCGTTGTGCAGCACGCTGGCGGTGTCGTCGGTGATCAGGTCCACGCTGTCGGGGTTGACCTTGCGCACGTAGCCAATCGGGCGGCCCGGGTTTTTCGGGCTGTCAAAGGCGCCGATGGTCTGCTGGCGGCCATGGGTGAAGTAGTCGGTGCTGCCGCGGTTGAAGTTCTGCGCCGGATCGGGCGTGAAGCCGAAGCTGCACTGGCCGCTGCTGCCCGGCGCCAGTTCGGGGCGCTGTTCCAGGATCGCATCGAGCAGGCTGCGGTAGTGGGCGGTGATGTTCTTCACATAGCCCATGTCCTTGTAGCGGCCCTCGATCTTGAAGCTGCGGATGCCGGCGTCGATCAGCGCTTCCAGGTTGGCGCTCTGGTCGTTGTCCTTCATGGACAGCACGTGCTTGTCCTTGGCGACGATGCGGTTCTGGCTGTCGGTGACTTGCCAGGGCAGGCGGCAGGCCTGGCTGCAGTCACCACGGTTGGCGCTGCGACCGGTGCTGGCATGGCTGATATAGCACTGGCCGCTGTAGGCCACGCACAGTGCGCCGTGGATGAAGTGCTCCAGATTGCAGCGCACCGGGTCGGTAGCGGCGCGGATGGCGGCGATCTGCTCCAGATCGAGTTCGCGCGCCAGCACGATCTGGCTGAAGCCGACGTCCTGCAGGAAGCGTGCCTTTTCCGGCGTGCGGATATCGGTCTGCGTGCTGGCATGCAGCTGGATCGGCGGCAGGTCGATCTGCAGCAGGCCCATGTCCTGGATGATCAGGGCATCGATACCGGCCTCGTAGAGCTGCCAGATCTGCCGGCGCACCGGCTCCAGCTCATCATCGCGCAGGATGGTGTTCTGCGTGACGAAGATGCGGGCATGGTAGCGGTGGGCAAACTCGGCCAGTCGCGCAATGTCCTGCACGCTGTTGGCGGCGTTGACGCGCGCACCATAGGCTGGCCCGCCGATATAGACGGCATCGGCGCCGTGGCGGATGGCCTCGATGCCGATGTCGGCGTCGCGGGCGGGGCTGAGCAGTTCAATCTGGTGCGGGAGCATGGCAGAATCGGGTGCGGAAAAAATGTCAAAGGGCGAACCGCCATGGTAGCGGTTCGCCCGGAAAATACCAGTGCTGGCGCGCGTTTACTGGATGCGTGCCTTGCTGATCAGGTCTTGCTGCATGGCTTCGACCTTGTCCTGCTGCAGCTTCTCGGCCAGCATGGCCTTGACCTGCTCGAACGGCGGGATGTTCTGTGCCGGACGCGCATCGTCCTGGCGGATGATGTGGTAGCCAAACTGGGTCTTCACCGGCTTGCTGACTTCGCCTTTCTTCAGTGCCTGCAGGGCGGCCGAGAACTCGGGCACGTAGGCCGCTGCCGGCGCCCAGTCCAGGTCGCCACCGAGTACGGCCGAGCCCATGTCCTTGGACTTGCTGCGTGCCAGGGTTTCGAAGTTGGCGCCCTTGGCCAGTTCGGCCAGCACGGCATTCGCTTCTTCCTCAGTCTCGAGCAGGATGTGGTGCGAGCGGTATTCCTGCTGGTCGCCGACGGCACGGTCGTATTCGGCCTTGATCTCGGCATCGGTCACCGGATGCTGCTTCAGGTGGTCTTCGGCCAGCAGGTTGACCAGGATGGCGTCACGCGCACTTTGCATGCGGGTGGCGAATTCAGGCGTCAGGTTCAGGCCACGCTGCTCGGCTGCCTGTATCAGCGCGGCATCCTCGATCAGCTGCTTGCGCACGTTGGCTTCCATTTCGGGCGGAATCGGCTGGCCGCTGCGGGCGGCTTCGGCGCGCACCAGGTTCATCACGCCTTCGAACTTGGCGATCGGCACCGGCTTGCCATTGACGATGGCGATGTTCTGCGCCAGCACGGCAGTAGCGGTCACGGCCAGTGCGATGCCGGTCAGGGAATACAGGACTTTTTTCTTGATCATGGAGTGCTCGGGGGAAAGGGAATCAGTCTTTCAGGATGTCGATGGCGAGCGCGTGCAGGCCTGCCTCGATTTCTTGTTGCAGTGCATCATACACAAGGCGGTGGCAGGCCACGCGCGTCTTGCCGGTGAACACCGGGGCAGCGATGCGCACGCGGAAATGGGTGCCGTAGCCGAGGCCGTTGGCACCGGCGTGGCCGGCATGGTTGCCGGATTCGTCAATCACTTCCAGGCGCGTGGGTTGCAGGGCCTGCTCCAGCTTGTGTTGCAGCAGGTCGGCGGTTGGAATGGCGGCGGTGTTCATGAGGGTTCCTTGTCCTTCCAGTGGCGGGCAATGTACAGGCCCTGTCCGATTACGAACAGGATCGGGAAGACATAGCCCCAGAGCTTGAAATCGACCCATTGGGCAGTGGTGAAGTAGTGCGCGACGAGGCCGTTGATGGCGGCCATGAACAGGCAGTAGCCGATCCAGGCAATTGTCAGGCGATGCCAGACCGGCTGCGGCAGCACCATCTGCGAGCCGAGCAGGATCTGCAGCACGTTCTTGCGCATGCCCCACAGCGCGACCGCCAGGGCGATGGCCATGGCGGCGTAGAGCACGGTGGGCTTCCACTTGATGAAACGGTCATCGCGCAGGATCAGCGTGAGTGCACCAAACACCAGGATCAGCGCCAGTGTCGCTTTCTGCATGGTGTTGAGCTGGCGGTCCATGGCGTAGAGGATGGCCATCTGCACCACGGTGGCAGCCATCAGCACGGCGGTGGCCGTATAGATGTCGCCCAGCTTGTAGGCGGCAAAGAACAGGATGATCGGGATGAAGTCCAGCAGTTGTCTCATGGGCGGTGCGCAAAAGCGGCCGCATGCAGCGGCCAAACCACTATTCTCCCTGATTCAGGGATCATCCTGCAGACAAAAGGGTTACGGATGGTAGTCCGGATCAGTATCGTCGGGCTCGGCCGGCACGAAATCGAGCGAGGCCGAGTTGATGCAGAAACGGTCGCCGGTGGGCGCCGGGCCATCGGGGAAGACATGGCCCAGATGCGAGCCGCAGTTGCTGCACAGCACTTCCTCGCGGATCATGCCATGGCTGGTGTCGCGGCGGCTGACCACGGCATCAGCGCTGATCGGCTGGTAGTAGCTCGGCCAGCCACAGCCGGCATCGAACTTGGTCTGGCTGGCGAATAGCGGCTGGTCGCAGCAGATGCAGCGGTAGACGCCTTCGGCATAGTGGTCGGCGTAGACACCGGTAAAGGCGTGTTCGGTGGCGGCTTCACGCGTGACCTGGTAGGCGACCGGTTCGGCGTTCTTGCTGGCGAGTACTGCTTCCCATTCGATCGGGGTTTTCTTGACGGGGAAATCCATGGTTGCCTCCTTCGTGATGGTTTGTGCCAGTGTAGGACAAATGGCGGTGTGAATGTGTCAGACGGAGCCGCTCAGGACGAGCAGCTGATGGAGAGCTGGCTGGCCCAGTCCGGCGCCGGTTCGGCATAGGCGCTGCCATCCCAGCGCGTCTCATAAGGGTGGGTGCAGGCTTCGAGCAGGTCGCGCACGCCCTGGTCGTCGCCTTGTTCGGCGCGTTCGATGGCGAGCTGGCACAGGTGATTGCGCGGCACCACGGCCGGGTTGCTGCGCAGCATCTGCTGGCCGGCGTCGGGCAGGGCGTGCTGTTGCAGCAGGGTCTGGTAGCTGTCCAGCCAGGCTTGCAGGCCGGCACGGTCAGGCGTCAGCGCCAGCACGGCATCGAACTGGCCGGCACCGCCGTGCACTGCCAGCGAGAGCCGACGCCAGAAAGCGGTGACATCGATGCGGCCGGCCTGCATCAGCTGCTGCAGCTGCTGGCCCAGATCGCGCACCGGTGCATCGGCCTGCAGGCCCAGCTTGGCGGCCATGCGCTGCGCCAGGGCATCGGCATGCTGTTGTGCAAAACCGTCCAGCGCCTGCTTGGCCTGGTCCACCTCGCCAATCAGCGGCAGTAGCGCCTGGCCGAGCGCGTACAGGTTCCACAGCGCGACATCGGGCTGCTGCCCGTAGGCGTAGCGGCCATGGCTGTCGCTGTGGTTGCAGATATGGTTGGCATCGAAGCCGTCCATGAACTGGTAGGGGCCGTAGTCGATCGTCAGGCCGAGGATGCTCATGTTGTCGGTGTTCATCACGCCGTGGCAGAAGCCGATCGCCTGCCAGTCGGCCAGCAGGGTGGCGGTGCGGCGCGTGACTTCCTGGAGCAGCGCGGCATAGGGCGATCCAGCTGCCTGGCGGCATTCCGGATAGAAGGTATCGATCACGTAATCGGCCAGCTGGCGCAGTTCGGTATCCATCTGGCGTGCGGCAAAGTGCTCGAAATGGCCAAAGCGTACAAAGCTCGGGGCAAAGCGCGTGACGATGGCAGCCTGTTCCACGCGTTCGCGGTAGACCGGCAGTGGCGAGGCGCTCAGGCAGAGTGCGCGCGAGGTCGGGATACCCAGCGCTTGCATGGCTTCGGAGGCGATGAACTCGCGGATCGAGGAACGCAGCACGGCACGGCCATCGCCGCGGCGCGAGTAGGGCGTGAGGCCGCTGCCCTTGAGCTGGATTTCCTGCAGCTGGCCCTGCGCATCCGGCAGCGCGCCCAGCGTGAGCGCACGGCCATCGCCGAGCTGGCCGGCCCAGACGCCAAACTGGTGGCCGCTGTAGACGCTGGCCCAGGTCTGGCTGCCGGAAGGCAGGGCATTGCCGCTGAACAGCTGCAGCGCCTGCTCGCCCTGCAGCCAGGCCGGATCCAGGCCCAGGTCGGCAATCGCCTGCGGGCTGTGTGCGACCCAGCGCGGATCGGGCACCGGCACCGGTGGCAGCTTGCTGACAAAGGCATCGCCCAGGGCGGCCAGGCCGGGCTGCCACTGCGGTTCGTGCGGGAGGGAACGGGAATCGGCTTGCATGGCCGCATTGTGCGGCAGACTGCAATTTCCTTGTGCCAGACGGGATTGTCGCCAAGGCAAATACGGCACAATGGAACAGGATAGCTATCGCTACATCATTACTACACACAAGGAGATTGCCCATGCTAGGCCAGATGCAGGTTCAGCAACTGCTGATTTCGTCCCTGATCGAGTTTGCTGCCGCCAACCACAGCGATACCGAGATCGTGTCGCGCCGCGTGGAAGGTGATATCCACCGCTACACCTGGGCCGATGCGGCTTCGCGTTCGCGCCAGCTGGCGAATGCGCTGGACGCGCTGGGCCTCAGTAGCGATGCCCGTGTGGGTACGCTGGCCTGGAACGGCTACCGCCACCTGGAGCTGTATTACGGCGTCAGCGGTACTGGCCGCGTGGTGCACACCATCAACCCGCGCCTGCACCATGAGCAGATGGCCTGGATCGTCAACGACGCTGGCGATGAGGCCCTGTTCTTCGAGATCAACTTTCTGCATCTGGCGCAGCAGATCCGCCCACTGTGCCCGGGCGTGAAGCACTGGGTCATGCTGTGTGATGACGAACACCTGCCGGCTGACCATGGCATTCCCGGCCTGGTCAGCTACGAAAGCCTGATTCGCCATCGCAACACCACCTACGACTGGCCCACGTTTGACGAGAACACCGCAGCCGGCCTGTGCTACACCAGTGGTACCACGGGCAACCCCAAGGGTGCGCTGTACTCGCACCGCTCCAACATCCTGCACGCCTACGCCGCCGTCATGCCCGACGCCATGTGCCTGAGCGCGCGTGACGTGGCGATGCCGGTGGTGCCGATGTTCCACGTCAACGCCTGGGGTACGCCCTACAGCATGGCCATGATTGGCTGCAAGGTGGTGTTCCCCGGCCCCAATCTCGATGGCAAGTCGCTGTATGAGTTGATCGATTCCGAAAAGGTGACATTTGCCGCCGGCGTGCCGACGATCTGGCAGATGCTGCTGATGCACGTGCAGATGAACAAGCTGGAATTTACGCACTTCAAGCGCACCGTGATTGGCGGTTCGGCCTGTCCGCCGGCCATGATCGATGCTTTCGAGCAGATGGGTGTTACCGTGATCCACGCCTGGGGCATGACCGAGCTGTCGCCGCTGGGCGCGCTGAGCACGCTCAAGGCCAAGCACGACCAGTTGCCGCTGGCCGAGCAGAAGCGCCTGCTGGCCAAGCAGGGCCGCCCGATGTTTGGCGTCGAGCTCAAGATCGTCGATGCCGAAGGCCAGGCACGTCCGCATGATGGGGTCGCCTATGGCAACCTGATGGCACGCGGCAACTGGGTGGTGGACCGCTACTTCGGTTTCGAAGAGAGCGCCCTGAGCGAAGACGGCTGGTTCCACACCGGCGACGTGGCCACCATCGATGCCGATGGCTATATGCAGATCACCGACCGCAGCAAGGACGTGATCAAGTCTGGCGGCGAGTGGATCAGTTCCATCGATATCGAGAACATCGCCATGGGTCACCCGGCCGTGGCCATGGCCGCCTGCGTCGGCATGCCGCACCCCAAGTGGGACGAGCGTCCGGTGGTGGTGGTGGCACTCAAGCCGGGCCAGCAGGCCACGCGCGAAGAGCTGCTGGCGTTCTACGATGGCAAGATCGCCAAGTGGCAGACGCCGGATGACGTGGTGTTTGTCGACGAGATCCCGCTCGGCTCTACCGGCAAGATGCTGAAGAACAAGGTCCGCGACTTGCTGGGCGACTACAAGCTGCCCGATTTGCGCTAAACCCTGATCTTCCGGCTGCTGCGGTAGTTTGGATAAGACAACGGCCATGCAGTCATTCACTGCATGGCCGTTGTCATTGGGGGCTGTCAGCGCGCTCAGTCGCGTCCCTTGCCATTCCCTTTGCCGTTGTTGCCCTTGCCCTGGTGGCCGCGCTCGCCATCGCGGCGATCCCAGCGGCGCTTGTCGTCATCGCGGTGCCAGCGGCGATCATCATCGCGATCTTTCAGGCGCACCGGCTGGCCGCGCGGATCCAGGTTGGCATTGCCGTTGTAGTACTTGCCTTTGCCGTAATGGCCATAGGCATTGCCGTTGTTCTTTTTCAGCGCCTTGGCGCGCGGGGAATTCGCGTTGACGAAATACACCGGGCGGTTGCAGCTCTTGTAGTCCTTGCAGTAACGTTTCCAGTCCTTGCGATGCGCATCTGGCACATACAGATAGACCGGCTGGTTGATATAGCCGGTACGCGTGATGATGCGCGGATCGTTGTAGTAGACCGGCGGGCTGACGCGGCTGTCACCCAGCACGATCTGGCCATAGACGCCATGCGTCAGCGGGGCACCGACGGTGATGTTGTTGTACCAGGGGTTCACCGTGACGGTGGTCTGGGCCTGGGCACCCGTGGCAGCCAGCAGGCTGCCCATGCCGATGCCTGCAGCCAGCAGGATCTTGTGCGTGAGGCGGTTTGTCATGGGACTCTCCTTGTTCTGTCGTCCAGGACTGGACGGATGTGACTCTTCGCGCATTGTGCGCCCGGCACCGGTTGCCGGTGTATGTGCCTGTAACAAGAGAAAACCAGCCCGGGCACAAGGCTGGGGCTGGCTTACGCTTGCGGACACTTGTTACCAGTGTCCGCACAGGGCAGGGCGACGGATCAGCGCATGCCCATGCGGATGGCGCCGTCCAGGCGGATCACTTCGCCGTTGAGCATGTCGTTGTCCAGGATGTGCTTGACCAGCTTGGCGTAGTCATCCGGGCGGCCCAGACGGCTCGGGAAGGGTACGCTGGCAGCCAGAGAATCCTGCACTTCCTGCGGCATGCCGAACAGCATGGGCGTGCCCATGATGCCCGGGGCAATCGTCATGTTGCGCACGCCGTTGCGCGCCAGGTCACGTGCCACCGGCAGCGTCATGCCGATCACGCCGCCCTTGGACGAGGCGTAGGCGACCTGGCCGATCTGGCCTTCGTAGCCGGCAATGGAGGCGGTGGAGATCATCACGCCGCGCTCGCCGGTCGGCTCGGGGTCGTTCTTGCACATGGCCGTAGCGGCCAGGCGAATCATGTTGAAGGAGCCGATCAGGTTGACCGTGATCACTTTCTGGAACAGTTCCAGGCTGTGCGGGCCGTTCTTGCCCACGGTTTTTTCGGCCGGTGCGATGCCGGCGCAGTTCACCAGACCGACCAGCTTGCCCAGACCGGTGGCGGTATCGACCACTTTCTGGCCATCGGCCTCGTCCGCCACGTTGGCCTTGACGAACACGCCGCCCAGCTCGGCCGCCACGGCCTTGCCGCGCTCTTCATTCATGTCGGCGATGACGACCTTGCCGCCTTCGGCTGCCAGCATGCGAGCCGTGCCTTCACCCAGGCCCGATGCGCCACCCGTGACAATAAAAACCTTGCCCTTGATCTCCATGTTGTGCTCCTTGTGATTGACGTTTACGTAAAGGTAATGACTGATTGTAGTGGGACAGGGCGCTGTCCGCCATGTTTTTCTGCGCCTTGCCGATGATTGTGCATGAATCCTGTGCATCATCGGGATATTGAGACACAGAGGAGGACGCATGTCGCGCATGCCCGGAAAAACCAAGCTGCTGGCCAGCTGTCTGCTGGCCGGCCTGATGACCCTGACGGGGTGTACCGTGACCACGCCGTATCCGGTGGTCAAGGAGCCGCCATCTCCGGTCGTGAACAGACCGGCCGTGGCGCGCAAGCCGGTATTGGCGCTGGCGCTCGGCGGCGGTGCAGCGCGCGGCTTTGCCCACGTGGGTGCGCTGCAGGCGCTCGATGCCGCCGGCATCCGGCCCGATATCGTGGTCGGCACCTCGGCCGGCAGCGTGGTCGGTGCCATCTATGCCAGCGGCCTGCGTGGCGATGCCTTGCGCCAGGCCGCCGAGAAAGTGGAGCAGACCTCGATCACCGACTGGCAGCTGCCGCTGCTGAACCGTGGCGTGCTGCGTGGCGTCTCGCTGGAGCGCTTCATCAACGAGCAGGTTGGCAATCGCAACATCCAGTCCATGCCGATGCGGCTCGGCATCGTCGCCACTGACCTGCAATCGGGCGAAGGCATCCTGTTCCGCAGTGGCAACACCGGCCAGGCGGTGCGCGCTTCCAGCGCCGTGCCGGGCGTGTTCGAGCCGGTGCGTATTGGTACGCGCGATTATGTGGATGGCGGTCTGGTGGCACCGGTGCCGGTGCTGTATGCGCGCCAGATGGGTGCCGATGTGGTGGTTGCCATCGACATCAGCAGCAAGCCGGGCGATGCTGCCACCACCGGCCAGCTGCAGGTGCTGATGCAGACCTTCACCATCATGGGCAAGACCATCAGCAAGTTCGAGCTGACCCAGGCCGACGTGGTGCTGCGTCCACAACTGACTGGCATGTCGAGCGCCGATTTCAGCAATCGCCAGAAATCCATCGAGGCGGGACGGGCGGCCATGCAACAGGCACTGCCGCAGATCCGGGCCGCGCTGCAGCCGAAGCGCTAAACTAGCGACGGCTGTCGCAGACAAAAAAAGCCCCGCACGAGGCGGGGCCAATTGCATCTGCTACCGGCATTGCACCGGGAACGAGACACAAGGAGACAACTGGTGTCTGGCTGCGGGTAGCTTTATCGAAAGTCCCGCAGCATGGAAGTTCTTGTTAAGAAGCGGAAGCCTGATTACTTGGCAACCGGCTTCTTGGCAGCAGCAGCTGCAGAAGCAGTAGCCGTCTTGGTAGCGTTCACGGCGGTGTTGGCCATGGCGTTGAAGTTGGCTTCAGCAACGTCGGAAGCTTGCTTCACGGCTTTTTGCACGGATTCGAAAGCGGTGTTGGCAGCAGACACGGCGTTCTTCATCATGGCAACGCCAGCTTCGGAACCAGCCGGAGCGTTCTTGCTCATGTTTTCAACAACGGCGTTCACTTTGCTCTGGGCTTCGGTCGTTTGTGCTTCGAACACCTTGGTGAACTCGGCAGCGGTACCGGAAGTGATGTCGTACAGGTGACGGCTGTAAGCAGCAGTCTTCTCAGCCAGGGGCTGGAACAGGGAAGCTTGCAGAGCCAGCAGTTCCTGGGCGTCCTTGACGGACATGGCAGCCTGGGTGGTTTCAGCAGCGTCGGTCAGGGCGGCCTTGGCAGCGCTCACGTTCAGGTCGATCAGCTTCTCAACGCTTTCGAAAGCCTTGTTGGTCAGACCAAACAGGGTTTCCATGTTAGCTTTGTGAGCGGCGGCGATTTGTTCAGCGGTCAGCATAGTAGTATCTCCAAAAATGCACTATCAGGTGAAGAACTGCGGTTGATTATCTGGAATCCTTGCAGACCCCGCGCCGACGCCACAGCTTCCATCGGCTTTATGTTGCGCTGCAACATGACTCGTATTATAGGGGTGTTGTGTGACAGATCAAGCGATTTTTGTGCATTGCAGCAAAAAACCACTGCAGCTTTGCAACACCTTGTATCTGCAACTGGCATGACCCCTTGTGCCTGCCCCTGTTTTCCCATTCGTAGCCCATGTTTGATACCGATCCCTTCCTGCTGGCCGGCCTGCTGTTGCTGCTGCTCAACCTGATCCTGCTGCTGGTGCTGTTGTGGCGCCTGCAGAATCGCCAGGCGCTGCATGACATGCGTGAATCGCTGTTTGATGACCTGCGCGATCTGGTGCTGCACGGCAACGAGCGGCTGGAACGCGAACTGCGCCAGGAGCTGGCCGAAACCAGCCGCAGCAATCGCCAGGAGCAGGGCGATGCCCTGGCGCGCTTCCAGAACAGCCTGCTGCAACAGGGTGCCGAAGCGGCACGTAACCAGCACCAGCAGCTCGATGCCATGGCGCAACAACTCGGCCAACTGCAGCACCGCCTGCTGGAAACACTGGGCCAGCAACTCGATCGTGTGCACCAGACCAGCGCCGAACAGCTGCAGGGCGTGCGCCAGACGCTGGAGGCGCAGCTGCAGCAACTGCAGGAAGGCAATACACGCAAGCTGGAAGAAATGCGCCAGACCGTGGACGAAAAACTGCAGTCCACACTGCACACGCGGCTGGACCAGAGCTTCCGCCAGGTCGCCGAGCGGCTGGAAATGGTGCAGCGCGGCCTGGGCGAAATGCAGGCGCTGGCGCAGGGCGTGGGCGACCTCAAGCACCTGCTGACCAATGTGAAGACGCGCGGCATGTTCGGCGAGGCGCAGCTGGGTGCCTTGCTGGAACAGGTATTTGCGCCGGAGCAGTACGCCAGCCAGGTGCAGCTGCACCCGGAAGGCCGCCATGCGGTGGACTTTGCCATTCGCCTGCCGGGCCGTGGCGATGCCAGCCAGCCGGTCTGGCTGCCGATCGATGCCAAGTTTCCGAATGAAGACTACGAGCGCCTGCTCGAAGCGCAGCAGCGTGCCGATGCCATGGCGGCGGATGAGGCAGCGCGCCAGCTGGAAACCCGCATCCGCCAGGAGGCCCGCGCGATTGCCGAACGCTATGTGCGCCCGCCGTACACCACCGATTTCGCCATCCTGTTCCTGCCGTCCGAAGGCCTGTATGCCGAGGTGTTGCGTCGCCCCGGACTGGTGGAAAGCCTGCAGCGCGAGCATCGCATCACGCTGGCCGGACCGACCACGCTGCTGGCCATGCTCAACTCGCTGCAGATGGGATTCCGCACGCTGGCTCTGGAACAGCGCAGCAGCGAAGTCTGGCAGGTGCTGGGCGCGGTCAAGACCGAATTTGGCAAGTTTGGCGAGGTGCTGACGCGCGTCAAGAGCCAGACCCAGACCGTGCTGCGCACGCTGGACCAGGCCGAGGTACGCAATCGTGCCATGCAGCGCGTGCTGCGCCAGGCCGAAGCCTTGCCGCAGGACCAGAGCAGCGCGCTGCTGGGCCAGGACGATGCAGGGGATGGCGAATCGCAACAGCCCTGACAGCACAAGGCCTGCACGCAGCAGGCCTTGCTGCAGGGCAGGTGGAGGTGTCAGTCGATGATGATCACGGCACCATCCGGACCGACGCTGCACTTGCCATTCTTCTGATGTCCCGGCGGGCAGAAGCCGCCACCAGGCAGGCAGTTGCCCTTCTTCGCCTGGCCGGGCGGACAGACGCCGGAATTGGCCGGGCCGCCGGAACCGTAGTAGCCACCATCCGGGCCTACTGCCACGGTGCAGCCAGCCAGCAGGGCGCCCAGAAAAGTCGCAGAGAGCAGGGCTTTCATGTCGATCTCCTTGTCGTTGTTGCTATCCGCCCATCCTGACATGCTTCGCGTAAGCCAATGGTTGCGACAGGTAGCTGCCGGTAACAACACGCAAGCAGATCAGCCTGGTTGCTTTCCGTCCTCATCCAGTGCACCGCAACCGGCATCGTGCAGGACGGATCGCACGCCCTCATCGTCGCAATTGAGCTGGTAGAACTCGCGGATGCAGCGCCAGGCATCTTCCGGCGTATCCACGTAGCTGATCAGCTGCAGGTCTTCCGGCGAGATCATGCCTTCCTCGGCCAGCACTTCCAGATTCAGCACACGCTTCCAGTAATGGCTGCCATACAGCACGATCGGGACCGACTTGGTCTTGCGCGTCTGCACCAGCGTCATTACCTCGAACAGTTCGTCCAGCGTGCCAAAGCCGCCGGGGAATACCACCAGGCCGAGTGCGCGCATCATGAAATGCATCTTGCGCAGCGCAAAGTAGTGGAACTTGAAGTTCAGCGCCGGCGTGACGTAGGGGTTGGAAAACTGCTCGTGCGGCAGCGTGATGTTCAGACCGATGGTGGGTTCACCGGCTTCGCTGGCACCGCGGTTGGCGGCTTCCATGATGCCGGGACCGCCGCCAGTACAGATATACAGATGCGTATCGCGCGGCTTGCCGATGCTGTATTCGGCCACCAGCCGGCCAAAGGCGCGTGCCGCCTGGTAGTGTTCGGCGCCGCGCGCCATGTGCTCGGCGCGCTGCAGCAGCGCCGGGTCGCCGCTGCGTTCAGCTTCCTGGCGCGCCTGGGTCGCCATTTCGGGCGAGGGCAGGCGGGCGCTGCCGTAGACCACGATGGTGTGGTCAATCTCGCGCTTGTCCAGCTCCATCTCGGTTTTCAGCATCTCGATCTGCAGGCGGATGCTGCGGGTTTCGCTGCGCAGCAGGAATTCGGGATCGGCAAAGGCCAGTCGATTCGAATCCGGATGCAGCAGCGTGCCCTGGTCGGTCAGGGTCTGCAGGTCGTTCCAGGCACGTGCCAGGCGTTCCTGGCTCAGGTTGACAGTTTGTTCCATGCGAAAGCGGCTTTCAGGGTTTGGCTGGCGCGCAGGGCGCCCAAAACGACAAAAGGCTTCCGGAGAAGCCTTTTGTTCACGATGTCTAGGTGACGGCTGTCACCTGTCATCTTATACGCGCTTGCGGTACTCGCCAGTGCGGGTGTCGATTTCGATGCGGTCGCCCTGGTTCACGAACAGCGGCACGGACACTTCAAAGTCGGTCGCGATCTTGGCCGGCTTCAGCACCTTGCCGGAAGTGTCGCCCTTGACGCCCGGCTCGGTCCAGGTGATTTCACGCTCGACGCTGGTCGGCAGCTCCACGGAGATCGCCTTGCCGTCGTAGAACACGACTTCGGCTTCCATGCCTTCTTCCAGGTAGTTCAGGGCGTCACCCATGTTGTCGGATTCGACTTCGTACTGGTTGTACTCGGAATCCATCCACACGTACATCGGGTCAGCGAAGTAGCTGTAGGTGCACTCTTTCTTGTCCAGGATGATGTGGTCCATCTTGTCGTCGGCCTTGAACACGACTTCGGTACCGAAGTTGTTCAGCAGGCTCTTGAGCTTCATGCGCACGGTAGCAGCGCCGCGGCCGCCACGGGCGTATTCGGTCTTCAGGACAACCATCGGGTCTTTGCCGTGCATGATCACGTTGCCGGCGCGGATTTCTTGTGCGATTTTCATGATGAGTAACTGGGTTGTGCCGCGCGCATCGGGCGGCTGGTACAGGCAGGCCCGGTGCAGTCTCGTGCAGTATGATGGGCGCTGGAAGAGTTGCAGTTTACTAGCTGCAAACCCTTATTTTACCCCTAATTGCCCCCCGCTTGTCCAGCCAGCACCCCTGGCTCCTGTCATGGCATCCAACCCGATCCAGTCTCTGTTGCAACAGCTGTCCTCCGGACAGGGCTCCAGTGCCAGCCAGCCCTGGGCGCCGCCGCCGCATGGCGACTTCGAGCGCTATGCGCAGCAGCTGGTGCAGGACAACAACCGGGCGCTGCTGCAAGACCTGCAGCGGCAGACCGGCAACACCGATCTGGGTTCCTGGCGCTGGCGACTGCAGCAGTGGGCCATGCAGCACAACCAAGGCCAACAGCCCGCCCGCCTGCCGGTGCCTGTCACCCCGCCTCCGGCACCAGCGGCCAGTACGCCTCCGGCAGCGCCGCGCCCGGCACGCCGCAAGTCGCGCATGCCCTCGATCATGATGTCGCTGGTAGTGCTGCTGATCGTGTTGCCGGATGACCTGAAACCGCTGCCGGTGGTCGGTTTTATCGCTGCCATGTTTATTCCGCCCATCCGCAACTGGCTGCTGCAGGACCAGCAGCCCTGACTGATCCATTAGCTAGCCCATGCCACCCCAAGTCGAACTCAAGATACTGGACGCCCGCCTGCACCAGCAAATGCCGGCCTATGCCACACCCGGCAGCGCCGGCCTGGACCTGCGCGCCTGCATCGATGCGCCGCTGGAGCTGGCGCCTAACGCCTGGCAGCTGGTACCCACCGGCATGGCGATCCACTTGGCCGATCCCGGCTATGCCGCCATGCTGCTGCCGCGTTCCGGCCTGGGGCACAAGCACGGCATCGTGCTCGGCAACCTGGTCGGCCTGATCGATAGCGATTACCAGGGCCAGTTGATGGTCAGCCTGTGGAATCGCACCGATACACTGTTCGTGATCGAGCCGATGGAGCGCGTGGCGCAGATGGTGATCGTGCCGGTGCTGCAGCCGCAATTCACGCTGGTGGAAGAGTTCTCTGGCAGCAGCGCGCGCGGCGAGGGTGGCTACGGCTCGACCGGTCGCCAGTAAGCCGGATCAGCTTGTCTTGTCCAGCCAGCGGCTGGCCGCCAGCAGGCGCGCCAGCCGCTTTTCCAGTGGCCAGGGCTCGTCGTGCAGCTGCGCGGCCAGCAGCTCGCCCGCCAGCACCGACAAGCTGAGCCCGCGCGCGCCCATGCCGCAACTCAGTTGCAGGCCTTTCAACACTCCCGGCTGAACCGACAGGGCGCCAACGGCCGGCAGGCGGTCCGGCAGCGTGGCACGCACGCCGGCCCAGCCGTGACCCCGCGCGTGGTCAAAATCGTCGTGCAGGATATCGGCTGCAGCCGGGTGCAAAAGCTGCAGCTTCTGCCAGATCTCGGGAAATTCCTGTTTGCGCACATCAGGTGAATTATCAGATCGGGTAAAGGTGGATCCGGTAATCCAGATGGATCCGTTCTGCGCTGATGTCTGCCACGGAATATGGCAGGCCAGACTGCCCTTGCCGTTGACCGGCACGGCGGGCAAGGCGTCATGTGCCTGATCCTGCCAACCCCAGGCGACCTGGCCGCGCAAGGGGTTCAGCGGCAAGGTTTGCTGCAGCGATTGCAGCAGCTGGCGCGAATCGAATCCGGCTGTCAGCACCAGCAAGTCCGTCTCGCCGATCAGTGTGCCGGCGGCGTCCAGCAGCTGCCAGGGCGCATCGGCCTGGCTGCGTTGCAGCGCATGCACCGCCGTGTTGCCAATAAAGCGGATATTCGGGTGCTCCAGCTGCGCCTGCACCAGCCGCCAGGGCTTGATCCAGGCGGCGCAGTCGTGCCAGACCGCGGTGGCATGGGCGGGCAGGCCGGCGTCCTGGATTTGCCGGGAGGTTGCGGCGCTGGCCCAGGGGTGGCTTGCGCTGATCCAGTCCGGGGCATCGTCCGCATCGGCTAGCCATTGGCGGGGCAGCTTGCTCTTGCCATCCACGCAGTGTTCCAGCACACCGGTAGCGGCCCAGTCCTCGCCGGGTTGCAGCAACTTCTGCGCGCGTTGCAGCGTGCTGCGGATGCCGGCACGGATCACGCGTGATATCAGGGTGTCATCGGCCGAGCTGTGCGGCACCACCAGGCCAACCGGCAGGCCGGAAGCACCAGCGGCCGGACGCGCAGCCCGATCCAGTACCGTAACCTGCCAGCCGCGTTCGGCCAGGCTGCGCGCCACGGCACTGCCAGACAGGCCGGCACCGATGACGGTGGCCTGGCGTGGAACCGCAGCCGGTGCCGACGCCGTACGCCAACGCGGCGCAAAACGCAGGCTGCCGGCAGTCAGCTCGGTGGCCGGTTCCCAGCCGCGCGCGCGCAGCTGCGCCAGCCAGTCTTCAGGGAGAGGGGTATCGGCGCGATCCAGCTGCAGCAGCGTACCGTGCCGCGCCAGCGCACTCAGGCCGGCGGCCAGGCCTTCACGTTGGGAGCGATCGGCTTGCTGCAGCAGGTTGGCAGACAGGGTGATATGGGCAAAGTGTCCGCTGGCTTCACGCAGCAGCTGCCAGGGATCGCCAATAGCCAGATGCAGGTCCAGCCGGCCCGGCAGCAACGGCAGCCGATGCCAGCCCGGCAGCAACGGCAGCCGATGCCAGCCCGGCAGCAGACCCCAGGCCTGTTGCTGGATCGCCTGCTGCAATGGCACCTGTTCTTCAGGCGTTGCGGCCAGCGGCAGGCAGGCCTGTTGCAGCCACTCTGTGCTGGGGGCCGCAGGGCAGATCCAGACCAGTTGCCGGCTGCCCGGATGTTCCGTACGGACATGCGCGAGTGGCGGCAGGGCAGTCTGCCCCGGCGCGAAAATCGTCAGCGCATGCGGCACGAAAGAGAAAGGATCAGGCCTGCGGCGGCACGTAGCCGGCAGCCTGGTCGGCACCGGCGCCAAAGAAATGGTTTTCCATCTGGCGAGCCAGGTACTGGCGGGCGCGGGCGTCGGCCAGGTTCAGGCGGTTTTCGTTGACCAGCATGGTCTGGTGGCGCAGCCAGTCCATCCAGGCTTCCTTGCTGACGCTGTCAAAAATGCGCTGGCCCAGTTCACCGGGGTAGGGCGCACGTGCCAGACCTTCGGCTTCCTTGCCCAGCTTGATGCATTGAACCATGCGTGTCATGTCGTATTCCTTTTCATTCAGTCAGTAGGGGAGCCGCCGTGGCGGCTTCGATGCGGGAATTGTAGCGACCAGCCGGCATTTGCCGGGCAAGCCCTGTTTCGCATAAGGCTTTGCCATGAAATCTCAGCCCTTGTGCAACTAGGGTTATCACGGTTCACGAAGCTGATGAATGTCATGGGCAGGACACTTGCCAAGTGTTACTATTCTCGTCTAGGCAGATGCTGGCAAAAACGCATCGCCAGGAAAATCACCAAGGAAAACCCACTGTCCAGGAGACAAGCATGACAGCACAACCCGGTGCAATTGAATCGGTTTTGGTTGAAAACCGTGTATTCCCCCCGTCCGAAGCCACCATGGCTGGCGCCCGTATCAAGGGCATGGAGGCCTACCAGGCCCTGTGCGACGAGGCCGAGAAGGACTATGAAGGTTTCTGGGCACGCCTGGCCAAGGAATACGTGGTCTGGGACAAGCCCTTCACCAAGGTCCTGAATGAATCCGAAGCGCCTTTCTTCAAGTGGTTTGAAGACGGCGAGCTGAATGCTTCCGCCAACTGCCTGGACAAGCACATGGGCACCCCGGTCGAGAACAAGACCGCCATCATCTTCGAGGCCGACGGCGGCGAAGTGACCAAGGTGACCTACAAGGAACTGCTGGCCCGCGTCAGCCAGTTTGCCAACGCGCTCAAGGCCGAAGGCGTCAAGAAGGGCGATCGCGTCATCATCTACATGCCGATGACGATCGAGGGCATCGTGGCCATGCAGGCTTGTGCCCGTATCGGCGCCACCCACTCCGTGGTATTTGGCGGCTTCTCCTCCAAGGCGGTGCAGGAGCGTATCGTTGACGCTGGCGCCGTGTGCGTGGTTACCGCCAACTACCAGATGCGCGGCGGCAAGGAACTGCCCCTGAAGGCCATCGTCGATGAAGCCCTGCAGGAAAAGGGCACCGATTGCGTCAAGAGCGTGCTGGTGTTCGAGCGCACCCCCACCAAGTGCAATATGGTGGAAGGCCGCGACAAGACCTTCTCCCAGGTGCTGGAAGGCCAGAGCACCGAGTGTGTGCCTGAATCCGTCGAGGCCGAGCACCCGCTGTTCGTGCTGTACACCTCCGGCTCTACCGGCACGCCCAAGGGTGTGCAGCACAGCACCGGCGGCTATATCCTGGGTGCCAACCTGACCATGCACTGGACTTTCGACATCCGTCCGGATGACGTGTTCTGGTGTACCGCTGACATCGGCTGGATCACTGGCCACACCTATATTGCCTACGGTCCGCTGGCTGCCGGCGCCACCCAGGTGGTGTTCGAGGGCGTGCCCACGTACCCCAATGCCAGCCGCTTCTGGAAGATGATCCAGGATCACAAGGTCACCATCTTCTACACGGCACCCACGGCCATCCGTTCGCTGATCAAGATGTCCGACAATGATCCGTCCGTGCATCCCAACCAGTTTGACCTGTCCAGCCTGCGTATCCTGGGCAGCGTGGGCGAACCGATCAACCCCGAAGCCTGGATGTGGTACTACAAGAACGTTGGTGGCGAACGCTGCCCGATCGTGGATACCTTCTGGCAGACCGAAACCGGTTCGCACGTGCTCACGCCGCTGCCGGGTGCCACGCCGCTGGTGCCGGGTTCCTGCACGCTGCCGATTCCGGGTGTGCAGGTCGCCATCGTGGACGAGTCCGGTCAGGACATGCCCAACGGTGCTGGCGGTATCCTGGTGATCAAGCGTCCGTGGCCGAGCATGATCCGTAACGTCTACGGTGATCCCGAGCGTTTCAAGAAGAGCTACTTCCCCGAAGAGCTGGGTGGCTACTATCTGGCTGGCGACGGTGCCGTGCGCAGCGAAGACCGTGGCTACTTCCGCATCACCGGCCGTATCGATGACGTGCTGAACGTGTCCGGCCACCGCATGGGTACCATGGAAATCGAATCCTGCCTGGTGGCCAAGTCCGACCTGGTGGCAGAAGCTGCCGTGGTGGGCCGTCCCGACGAAGTGTCCGGCGAAGCCATCTGCGCCTTCGTGGTGCTGAAGCAGGGTCGCCCGGCAGATGACGAATCTGCGAAGCGCATTGCCAAGGAACTGCGTGACTGGGTCGCCCACGAAATCGGCCCGATCGCCAAGCCCAAGGACATCCGCTTTGGCGACAACCTGCCCAAGACCCGGTCCGGCAAGATCATGCGCCGCCTGCTGCGCAGCCTGGCCAAGGGCGAGGAAATCACGCAGGACACCTCCACGCTGGAGAACCCGGCGATCCTGGGTCAGCTGGGTGATACCTACTGATCCGGTGAGACAGGCGGCAGGCTGAATCTGTCGCCTGAACTGCGCAAGCAACAACAAGGCCACCCTCGGGTGGCCTTGTTGTTGTCATCCCCGCTGACTGTGCCAGCTGGGAAGAGGCGGCTTATTCACCGGCAGCTTCCTGGTGGTACTGCGCCACACGCTCCACCTCATTCTTGCTGCCCAGGATCACGCTCACGCGCTCATGCAGCTGCGTGGGTTGCACATCCAGGATACGCTGCGTGCCGGTGCTGGCAGCACCACCCGCCTGTTCGATCAGCCAGGACATCGGATTGGCCTCGTACAGCAGGCGCAGCTTGCCCGGCTTGTTCGGCTCGCGCTTGTCCCAGGGATACATGAAGATGCCGCCGCGCGTCAGGATGCGGTGCACGTCGGCCACCATGCTGGCAATCCAGCGCATGTTGAAGTTCTTGCCGCGCGGGCCTTCCTCGCCGGCCAGGCACTCGTCGATATAGCGGCGCACCGGCGGCGCCCAGTGGCGCATATTGCTCATGTTGATGGAAAACTCTTTCGTGTCTTCCGGGATGCGCACGTTTTCCTGCGTCAGCACAAAGCTGCCCAGCTCGCGGTCCAGCGTGAACATGGCCACGCCATCGCCCACTGTCAGCACCAGCGTGGTTTGCGGGCCATAGACGCAGTAGCCGGCTGCCACTTGCTGGCGGCCCGGCTGCATGAAGTCGGCTTCGCTCACGCCATCGTGGCTGGCATCTTTCCTGAACACGCTGAAGATGGTGCCGATGCTCACGTTCACATCGATGTTGCTGGAGCCGTCCAGCGGATCGAACATCAGCAGGTATTCACCGTGCGGGTAGCGGTTGGGCACCAGGTAGATGCCGTCCATCTCCTCGGACGCCATGGCGGCCAGGTGGCCACCCCATTCGTTGGCCTCGATCAGCACCTCGTTGGCGATGATGTCCAGCTTTTTCTGCACCTCGCCCTGCACGTTTTCGCTGCCGGCAGTGCCCAGCACCTCGCCCAGCGCGCCCTTGTTCACGGCAAAGCTGATGCGCTTGCAGGCGCGCGCCACCACTTCCAGCAGCAGGCGCAGCTCGCCGGGAATGCGGCCGTCCAGGCGCTGTTGTTCGACAAGATAGCGGGTCAGGCTGATATTACGGGAGGGCATGGTCGTCTCGATACGAAAAAAGTCAGTGATCTCGAGATTATAGGGAAGCCGGTGGCTGCCGTTGCCAGCACGGGACGGGTAGCGCGCGGTGGCGTGCCGGTCAAGGGATAACCCTTGACGTAGCCAGAATAAAGTTGTAAAATCCAATTTTTGCTGCTGCATTCATTTACTTCCGCAAGCAGCCACAGTTGTACAGCCTCTGGCATCTGCTGCCAGATCCCGCGTCAGCCCGTTCCGGCAGCGGTGTTCACAGGCTGAGAGGTTTCTTCACCATGCCAACACCTGTAGGCCAGCATCCCGCTGAAGCCCGCGGCGGCGGCGTTTTCCTCTGTGGTTTCTGATTGCGTGTGAATTTTCGGCCCACCAGGCCGCCAGGCACAGCCGGTCATCCCGCCGGTGCCCACACAGCAGCCGTATGAAACCAATACAGGAGAATCTCATGGCCAAGGAAGAGCTGATTGAAATGCAAGGTGTCGTGGACGAAGTGCTGCCCGACTCCCGTTACCGCGTGACCCTGGAAAACGGCCACCCCATCGTGGCGTACTCCAGCGGCAAGATGCGCAAGCACCACATCCGTATTCTGGCGGGTGATACCGTGTCCCTGGAGCTGTCGCCCTACGACCTGAACAAGGGCCGCATCACTTTCCGTCGTCTGGAGCCGCGCACCGGTGGTAGTGCTCCGGCCTACCGTCGCCGCTGATCACTGCGCGCCGCCTGCCTGACAGGTAGCACATAGAAGAAGAGCCTGGCAGCTTGGCTGCACAGGCTCTTTTTATTTGCCTATGGGGATGGCGACTTGCCCCTGCCAGGCAGGCAAGGGCAAGCTGCAGGCATCAGTCTGCCAGCGCGCGCTCCACCACTTCACGCACATCCGGGCTCAGCTCCTTCTTGCCAGCGACGCGGCGGATCGCTTCGCCAGCGGCGGTGCGGTAGGGCTCGGCCAGGCGTTTCCAGTGGTCCATGGCACGTGCCAGGCGGGCTGCGATCTGGGTGTTGATGGCATCAAGTGCCAGCACCTGATCGGCCCAGAACACGTAGCCGGCGGCATCGCGGCGGTGAAAGGCGCCGGGGTTGCCGTGGCAGAAGGCCGAGACCAGGCTGCGCACGCGGTTCGGATTGGTCAGCTGGAAGGCCGGGTGCTGCATCAGCTGGCGCACCTGCGGCAGTACGTCGCCGCTGGCATCGCTGCGCGTGGCCTGCATGGCAAACCACTTGTCTACCACCAGCTGTTCGCCCTGGAACTGCTGGTAGAAGCGCTCCAGCGCCGGCTGCGCCAGCGGGCTGCGTGCCTGCAGCAGCGCCTGCAGCGCGCCGATGCGATCGGTCATGTTACCGGCATCCTTGCTGCGCTGGTAGGCCTTGCCCGGCCAGACGCTGTCGCCATGGTCGGCGGCGGCGCGGCACAGGTTTTGCAGCGCCAGATTGGCCAGCGCGCGGCGGCCAACGCTGACAGGGTCCAGGCGGTAGGCGCCGGTATCCTGGTGCGCGTGCCACAGAGCTTCCCATTCACCGGCCAGCGCATGGGCGATCTGCTGGCGCAGGGCTTCGCTGACTTGCTGGATGCGCTGCGGATTCACCACATCCAGCTGTTCGGCGATTTCGTGCTCGGACGGCATGCCCAGCAGCAGGTGCTGGAAGGCCGGATCCAGTTCCGGGTGCAGCAGCACGGTGCGCAGCGCGTCCAGCGTGGCGCTGTCCAGTACCTCGGTCACCTCACCATCGGCGCGTATGGCAGCCAGGATCTGGCGCATGATCAGGCGTTGCGCGGCTTCCCAGCGGTTGAAGGCATCGCTGTCGTGGGCTAGCAGGTGCAGCTGGCTGGCGGCGTCTTCACCTGCCACTTCCAGCTGTACCGGCGCGGAGAACTGGCGCAGCAGCGAAGGCGTGGGCGCGGCGCTCAGGCCGGTAAAGCGGAACTGTTGCTCGGCCTCGGTCAGCACCAGCACGCGCTCCAGCGGGGCATCGGTATCACCTTCCAGCTGCAGCGGCACCGGCTGGCCGCTGGCATCGATCAGGCCCATGCGCACCGGGATCAGGAAGGGCTGCTTGCTGGCCTGGCCGGGCGTGGCCGGGCAGGACTGGCGCAGCGTGAGTGTGTACGTGCCGCTGGCGGCATCGAACTGGCCATTGGCCTGCAGGCGCGGCGTACCGGACTGGCTGTACCAGCGCTTGAACACGTCGAGCTGCTGTGCCAGCGCGCTGTCCGGATTGGCATCGGCCATGGCCTGGGCAAAGTCGTCGCAGGTGACGGCCTGGCCGTCATGGCGCTCGAAGTACAGATCCATGCCGCGGCGGAAACCGTCACGGCCGACCAGGGTCTGAACCATGCGCACGACTTCGGCTCCCTTCTCGTACACGGTGGCGGTGTAGAAGTTGGAGATCTCCTGGTACTGGTCCGGGCGCACCGGGTGTGCCATCGGGCC
The DNA here is from genome assembly GCA_012729605.1 of Ramlibacter sp. Classification (GTDB taxonomy): domain Bacteria; phylum Pseudomonadota; class Gammaproteobacteria; order Burkholderiales; family Burkholderiaceae_C; genus Brachymonas; species Brachymonas wangyanguii. The sequence goes on from JAAYCV010000137.1 coordinate 40,514, forward strand.
GGCGTCTTCGCTGAACTGGTGGCTGCGCAGCACGCGCACATTGCCGATGCGGCAAACGGCGCGCGCGCTGGGCGTATGCGCCAGGTCTTCGCTGAATTCCTGGTCACGGAAGACGGTGAGGCCTTCCTTCAGACTCAGCTGGAACCAGTCGCGGCAGGTGATGCGGTTGCCGGTCCAGTTGTGGAAGTACTCGTGGCCGATCACGCTTTCGATACCGTCAAAATCGGCATCGGTGGCGGTTGAGGGCTTGGCCAGCACATACTTGGTGTTGAAGATGTTCAGGCCCTTGTTTTCCATGGCGCCGGCGTTGAAATCGCTGGTGGCCACGATCATGAAGCGCTCCAGATCCAGCTTGAGGCCGAAGCGCGCTTCGTCCCAGGCGATGGCGTTCTGCAGCGAGCGCATGGCGTGCTCGGTCTGGTCCAGGTCGCCCGGGCGTACGTAGACCTGCAGCAGGTGCTCCTGGCCGTCACGCGTGCGGATGCGCTGCTCGCGCGCCACCAGCTTGCCGGCCACCAGCGCAAACAGGTAGCTCGGCTTGCGGAACGGGTCTTCCCACACGGCGTAGTGGCGGCCGTCGTCCAGCGTGCCCTGTTCCAGCAGGTTGCCGTTGGACAGCAGCACCGGGTAATCGGCCTGGCTGGCGCGCAGCGTCACCTTGTAGGTGGCCATCACGTCCGGGCGATCCAGGAAGTAGGTGATGCGGCGGAAGCCCTGGGCCTCGCACTGCGTGAAGAAGCAGCCCTGGCTGGTGTACAGGCCCATCAGCTCGGTGTTCTTGCTGGGGTTGCAAGTGGTGAAGATTTCCAGCGCGATCGGATCGTTGCCTTCGGGCAGGTTTTCCAGCACCAGCTGGTCACCGTCCAGCTTGAAGGAGCAGCCCTGGCCGTTGACCAGCACGCGCGCCAGGTTGAGCGCCTCGCCGTCCAGGCGCAGCGGTTGCAGCGGCACATCGGGATTGCGGCGCAGCGTCATGCGGTTGAGCACGCGCGTCTTGACCGGATCCAGGTCGAAGGTCAGGTCCACATGGTCGATCCAGAACGCCGGGGAGGCGTAATCCTGGCGGTAGACCGTGGGGGAGGGGGTTTGGGCTTCTCGGTACATCTCTCTCGTTCTCGGGTTGCTGTGGCGCGCTTACGCGCTGCCCACATTGGCCTTCAGGGAGGCTTCGATGAACACGTCCAGATCGCCATCCAGCACTTTCTGGGTGTTGTTCACCTCGACGTTGGTGCGCAGGTCCTTGATGCGGCTGTTGTCCAGCACATAGCTGCGGATCTGGTGGCCCCAGCCCACATCGCTCTTGGTGGATTCGAGCTTTTCCTGCTCTTCCATGCGCTTGCGCATTTCGTGCTCGTACATGCGCGAACGCAGGCGCTGCCAGGCCATGTCACGGTTGCTGTGCTGGCTGCGGCTGTCCTGGCACTGCACCACGATGCCGGTCGGCACGTGCGTCAGGCGCACGGCGGAATCGGTCTTGTTGATGTGCTGGCCACCGGCACCGGATGCGCGGTAGGTGTCCACGCGCACGTCGGCCGGGTTGATGTCGATTTCGATCGAGTCATCGATTTCCGGGTAGACGAACACGCTGGCAAAGCTGGTATGGCGGCCACCGGAGGAGTCGAACGGCGACTTGCGCACCAGGCGGTGCACGCCGGTTTCGGTACGCAGCAGGCCAAAGGCGTATTCGCCATCGATCTTCAGGCTGGCACTCTTGATGCCGGCGACGTCGCCCGGGGTTTCCTCCTGGATCTCGA
>JAAYCV010000021.1 GCA_012729605.1 Ramlibacter sp.
CGTGTTCGTTCGGGTGCAGGTACTGGTATTCGCCGCGCTGGTGGCCCATCAGCTCCAGCGCGCGGTTGCAGACCACCTCGTTGGCGTTCATGTTGGTGGAGGTGCCGGCACCGCCTTGCACCACGTCTACCACGAACTGGTCATGCAGCGCGCCGTTGCGGATTTCGGCACAGGCGGCGACGATGGCGTCGGCCTGTTGCTGCGGCAGCAGGCCGAGTTCCAGGTTGGCCTTGGCAGCGGCGGCCTTGACGGCGGCCAGCGCCTCGATCAGGCGCGGCATGGTGCTGATGGTGATACCGGAAATCTGGAAGTTTTCCTGGGCACGCAGGGTGTGGACACCGTAATAGGCTTCGGCGGGGACTTCGCGGTCGCCCAGCAGGTCGTGTTCCAGTCGGGTAGTGGTCATGGTCATGAATCTGGTTATAGGTGTAACAGGTTGAACCTGTCTATTCTCCAGATAAGCCAAATCGCACGGAAGACTATGGTTTTTCCCGATGCTGATTGCAGCGTTTGCCGATCTGGGCAAGGCCTTGTTCATACAGGTGTCCGGTGCTGCTCCTACAATCATTGGCTACCCTCCCAGGAAGAGTCCACATGTCTGAAGCCATCCCCACCTCCGCCGTGTCCCAGCCTGTCGCCAGCGAGGCCGCTGGCAGCTATCTGGGCGAACGTATCCGCATCCGGGGCGCGCGCCAGAACAACCTGCGCAACCTGGATCTGGACATCCGCACCGGCGAGCTGACGGTGGTGACCGGGCCCAGTGGTTCCGGCAAGTCCAGCCTGGTGTTCGATACCCTCTACGCCGAGGGCCAGCGCCGTTACGTGGAAACCTTCAGCGCCTATGCGCGCCAGTTCCTGGACCGCATGGACAAGCCGGCGGTGGACCGGGTGGAGGGCGTGCCGCCGGCGATTGCAATCGACCAGACCAACCCGGTGCGTACCAGCCGCTCCACCGTGGGCACCATGACCGAGCTGAACGACCACCTGAAGCTGTTCTTTGCCCGCTTTGGCCATCTGCATGACCGCGTCACCGCCTTGCCGGTGCGCCAGGACCATCCTGATTCCATCTTCGCCGATCTGCAGCAGCGCGCTGCCGAGGCTGGCGATCCGCGCCTGGTGCTGACCTTTCCGGTGGAGCTGCCGGACAACACGACCGAGGAAGAAATCGAGCAGTGGCTGTCGGCATCGGGCTATACCCGGGTGCAGGAGCGTGAGCAGAGCGGCGACCGCAAGATCCTGCACGTGGTGGCAGACCGCTTCCGCATGGGCAAGGTCGAGCGCAGCCGCGTGATCGAGGCACTGGAAAGCGCGCTGCGCCATGGTGAGGGCCGGGTGCGCGTCTATGTGCTGCCGGCGGAAGGCGAGGGTGAGCCGGCGCTGTGGAAATACGCCAGCAGCCTGCTGTGCCCGGAAAGCGGCGTCGCCTACAGCGCGCCGCTGCCATCCATGTTCTCGTTCAACTCGGCGGTAGGCGCCTGCGAGGCCTGCCGCGGCTTTGGCCGCGTGATTGGCGTGGACTGGGGCCTGGTGATTCCGAACCAGAAGCTGACGCTGCGCCAGGGCGCGATCAAGCCGATCCAGACACCGGCCTGGGTCGAGGCGCAGGACGACCTGATGCGCCATGCCGAAGAAGCCGGCATTCCGCGTGACACCTCCTGGCACAAGCTGACCGAGGCACAGCAGCGCTGGGTGATTGACGGTGCGCCCAACTACAAGGGTGGCTGGAACAAGCAGTGGTACGGCATCCAGCGCTTTTTTGACTACCTGGAAACCAAGGCCTACAAGATGCATATCCGGGTGCTGCTGTCCAAGTACCGCAGCTACACCGA
>JAAYCV010000022.1 GCA_012729605.1 Ramlibacter sp.
AAAATTCCAGTTCGCAACGAGTGCCACCCCTAAAGGCAGCTACCGCAAACACCCACGCTTATCGGCTGTAAATTCTTAATGATCAGGGAAGTCTTTCAACCTCCAAACTCCGCCGCGATCAGCGAAGTCCTCTACTATAACACGATTTTTGAAGCTGTCAAGGAATTTTGCAAATTCTTTTTCAACCCCCGCCTGGATCAGCGCCTCAGCCCCTCAACCAGACCGCCTGTGCGGCGAAGACGTGAACTATAACAGCTTTTCAGGGTTTTCACCAGTCGGCCGCAAAAAAAATGAAAAAAGTGCGCCTAGCCTCCTCCTTGCCGGGTTGCGACCTCTGGGAGACAAGAGGCCTGACTCAGTTCACATGCAGGCTATCAGGCCTTATTCGCCCATGACGATGCCTTCGCGTCGCGGGTCGGCACCGCCGAAGTAGCCACCCGGCGTGCGCATGATGGCCTGCAGGCCGCTGGTCATGGGCATTTCACGTATCTCCGCACCGTGTGTACGCAGGGCATTGACAGTTGCCGCCGGGAAACGACCCTGCTCCAGCAGCGTGGGACCATTGGTGGAGCCAAAATTGGGCAAGGCAATCGCCTGCTGGGTATCCAGCCCCCAGTGCAGGGTGCCATAGAGAATCTTGCTGACGTAATGGATGATGAGAGAGCCTCCCGGGCTGCCAGCAGTCATCAGCAAGGGGCCACGGCTGCCGTCGGCCTGCTGGCGATAGATCAGGATGGGCGCCATGCTGGAGCGCGGACGTTTGCCCGGTTGTACCCGGTTGGCTACGGCACGGCCTTGTGCATCTACCGGGGTAAAACTGAAATCAGTGAGCTGGTTGTTGAGCAGGAAGCCACCTGCCAGCCCCTGGCCGCGATTGACCATGAGACGGGAGCCGAACTGATCCTCGATGCTGCTGGTCATGGACAGCGCCCTGCCCTGGGCATCGATGATGCTGATGTGGCTGGTGCCGTATTCCAATTGGGGCGGCATATTGGCATGCGCCAGACGGATGCTGCCGGGCCGACCGGGTTGCGCCGCCTGCATCGAGGCACCTTCTGACGCGATCAGACTGGCACGCTGGCGCAGGTAGGCGGGATCGAACATGCTGAGCCAGCTGTTGCCGGGCGCGGACACAAAGTCCGGATCCGCCACATACTGGGCACGATCGGCAAAAGCAAGCCTGGAGGCTTCTGTATAGAGATGCAGCCAGGACGCTGAGGGCACGCCTTGCTGCAGTGGCAGTTGCGCGGCGCGCGTGTGATCAAGGATACCGAGGATCTGGCCGATGGCCAGGGTACCGGAGCTGGGTGGTGGCATGCCGCAGATGAAGTAGCCCTGCTGCTGCGCCTGGTAGTTGAAACAGAGCGGATCGCGCTGCAATGGCTGGTACTGTGCCAGATCCTGCAGGCTGAGCTGGCCGGGGTTGCCGGGATGCTGTTGCACCTTGTCGACCACGGCACGGGCCCAGGGGCCTTGCTGCAGCGCGCTGGCGCCCTGGCTGGCTAGGGCCCGCAACACGGCGGCGTATTCCGGATTGCGCAGCAGGTGGCCGACTGGCAGCGGCTGGCCACCGGCATCGTAGAAATAGCGTGCTGCCACGGCATCGTTGCTTGCCAGGTAGCGCTCACTGGACAACAGGGTGTGCAGGCGCGGAGAAATGGCGAAGCCCAGCTCGGCGAGGCGTATGGCCGGATCGAACAGGCGCGACCAGGGCAGGACGCCGTGCTGGCGATGGGCCTGCTCGAGCATGGGCAACAGGCCAGGGACACCGACCGAGCGGCCACCGACGACCGCCTCATGGAAGGCCATGGGCTGGCCGTCGGCCTTGAGGAACAGGGAGTCTGTGGCAGCAGCGGGAGCGGTTTCGCGGCCATCCCAGGCCTGCAGCTGCTGGCCGTTGTCATAGAGAAGGAAGGCCCCACCGCCGATGCCGCTGGATTGCGGCTCGACTAGGCCGAGCACCAGCTGGACGGCAATGGCGGCATCGAGTGCGCTGCCACCGGCTTGCAGGATGTCGTAGCCGGCCCGGGTGGCGATTGGATTGGCTGCGGCTACGGCAAAGCGGCTGGTGGACCAGCCGGGCTTGCTGGTGTAGCCACTGGCCGCTTCCGGCGACTGCCGTGCCGCCACGCTGGTGCCGGGTGCGGACGCGTCAGGCGTGGCGCAGCCGGCGATCAGCAGCGCCGCCAGCCAGATCGGCAGGCGCACTGTGCGATCGATACGAACCAGACGGGTGCGCAAGGGCATCAGGCCGGCTATTCGGCCCCGATGTCTTCGGGATCCTTCTCGGGCCAGTCGCGGATGTAGGCCTTGAGCATCTTGTTTTCGAAGTTCTGGCTTTCGACCACGGTCTTGGCGACGTCATAGAAGCTGATGACGCCGTGCATGGTGCGGCCGTCCATGACCGGGATGTACCGCGCATGGTGATCGAGCATGATGCGGCGGACTTCGTCGAGGTCGGTGTTGAGCGTGCAGGTGATCGGGTGATCATCCATGGCCTTGCGCACCAGCGTGGTGCCCAGATTGCCGCCATTGGCATGCAGCTGGATATTGATTTCGCGGAAGGTCAGCATGCCGACCAGGTCTCCGTGCTCCATGACGGCGAGGGAGCCAATGTCCTTCTCGACCACGGTGGCCAGGGCCTTGAGCAGGGTATCGTCGGGATGGATGGTGTACAGGGTGTTGCCCTTGACACGGAGGATGTCGCTGACCTTCATGCTTGCCTCTTGCTGGTTGCGTTGGAATACCTCTGACAGGTCGTCACAATATAGCCCAGCTTGCAGCGGTTTTGGCCATCCGCTTACCCGGATGTACCCGAAGACCCGGCAAGGCAGGCGATACACTGTACAAGACTTGATTAGCAGGAGACACCATGCCCGGATATTCCGATCCCGGATTCGATACGCTGGCACTACATGCCGGCGCCGCCCCCGATCCTTCCAACGGCGCACGTGCCGTACCAATTCACCTCACGACTTCCTTCGTGTTCCAGGACAGCGACCAGGCGGCGTCGCTGTTCAACATGGAGCGCGCTGGCCACGTCTACAGCCGCATCAGCAACCCGACCAATGCAGTGCTGGAGCAGCGCGTGGCGGCGCTGGAAGGCGGCGTGGGCGCGATTGCCGTGGCCAGTGGCCAGGCGGCGCTGCACCTGATCGTGAGCACGCTGATGGGTGCCGGTGGCCATATCGTGGCGAGCACGGCGCTGTACGGCGGCAGCCATAACCTGCTGGACTACACCTTGCGCCGCTTTGGCATCGAGACGACGTTCGTGAAACCGGGTGACCTGGACGGCTGGCGCGCCGCGATCCGGCCCGAGACGCGCATGCTGTTTGGCGAGACGGTTGGCAACCCGGGCCTGGATGTGCTGGATATCCCGGCGGTCAGCCAGATTGCCCATGCGGCCGGCGTGCCGCTGGTAGTGGATTCGACGCTGACCACGCCCTACCTGATGCAGCCGCTGGCGCTGGGTGCCGACATCGTCTATCACTCGGCGACCAAGTTCCTGAGCGGACATGGCACCGTGATTGGCGGTGTGGTGGTGGATGGCGGCAGCTTTGACTGGGCCGCTTCGGGCAAGTTTCCGGAACTGAGCGAGCCGTATGCGGGCTTCCACGGCATGGTGTTTGCCGAGGAAAGCACGGTCGGCGCCTTCCTGCTGCGTGCGCGCCGTGAAGGCCTGCGCGATTTTGGCGCCTGCCTGAGCCCGCACAGCGCCTGGCTGATCCTGCAGGGCATCGAGACCCTGTCCTTGCGCATGGAGCGCCATATCGGCAATACCGAAAAAGTGGTGCGCTTCCTGGCCGAGCATCCGATGGTGGAACGCGTCGGCCATCCGCTGCTGGAAAGCCATCCGAGCCACGAGACGGCCGGGCGTCTGCTGCGCCTGGGTGCGCGTGGTGCCGGCAGCGTGTTCAGTTTCGACCTCAAGGGGGATCGTGCACAGGGACGCGTGTTTATCGAGAACCTGAAGCTGTTCAGCCACCTGGCCAACGTGGGCGATTGCCGCAGCCTGGTGATCCATCCGGCGAGTACCACGCATTTCCGCATGGACGATGCGGCGCTGGCACAGGCCGGTATTGGCCAGGGCACGATCCGCCTGTCGATCGGTCTGGAAGAAGCCGATGACCTGATCGATGACCTGAAACGCGCCCTGAAGGCGGCCGAAAAGGCAGGAGCACGCGCATGAACTACGAAATCAACGGACAAGCCCTGTATGCCTATAGCGGTGGCAAGGCATTCGATGCGGCCAAGCCGACGCTGGTGTTCATCCACGGCGTACTGAACGACCACAGCGTGTGGTCGCTGCAAAGCCGCTGGTTTGCCAACCATGGCTATAACGTGCTGGCGATTGACCTGCCAGGCCATGGCCGCAGCACCGGCAAGCCGCCGGCCAGCGTGGGCGAGGCGGCACAGGCGATTCTGGCTTTGCTGGATCAGCTGGGCGTGCAGCAGGCGGTGCTGGCCGGCCACAGCTGGGGCTCGCTGATTGCGTTGCACACGGCGAGCCTGGCACCGGAGCGCGTCAGCCAGCTGGTGCTGGTAGGCACGGCGTTTCCCATGCGGGTGGCGCCGGCCTTGCTGGAGATGTCGGCATCGGCTTCGGAGAAAGCGATTGCCATGGTGAACCAGTTTTCGCATTCGACGCTGTGCAGCCCGATCGCCGGCCAAGGCATGAACAACGGGCAGTGGACTTATGGCAGTGCGCGTGCGCTGATGCGCCGCGTGCTGGCGAGCAATAGCGAACACAATGTGTTCCAGATGGGCTTCCAGGCCTGCGACAGCTATGCGACTGGCGCGGAAGACATGGCGAAGGTGACTTGCCCGGTGCTGTTCATCCTGGGCAGCGCAGACCAGATGACGCCGCCAAAAGCCGCGCGCTCGCTGGTCGATGCTGCACCGCAAGCGCACGTGGTGACGCTGCCCGCCGGCCACAGCCTGATGACGGAAGCGCCGGATGGCGTGCTGCGGGCGATGCGCGAGCAGTTGTGCTGACCACAAGGAGTTGACCGACTGATGCTGCCCCGTATCACGCTGGCCCGTCTGGCCCAGGCTTTTTTGCTGGGTCTGCCGCAGCAGCAGGCCTTGCAACAGGTAGCCGGACTGGAGCAGCCGCCTGCCGGAGCGCTGCCGCTGCTGCAGCGCATGCTGATCCTGCTGGCCGGCTCACTGACCGGCTTTGGCCTGCTGATGGCGATTGCCGCCAACTGGGACGATTGGAGCCGTCAGACGCACTTCGGGCTGCTGGGCCTGGCGGTGCTGCTGACCACGCTGGCGAGCTGGGCCCTGTCCGGCCGGCGCGCGCTACCGGCCACCGCCTTGGGCGTGCTGGCACTGGCCAGCGTCGGCGGCTTGCTGGCGTTTTTTGGCCAGACCTACCAGACCGGTGCCGATACCTGGCAGCTGTTTGCCTTGTGGGCAGCACTGACGCTACCGCTGTGCCTGGGCCTACGCCATCCCTTGCCGTGGACGATCTGGCTGGTGGTGGCGCATTTGGCGATCACGCTGTGGGCGCAGGGCCAGATCCGGGGCGGATTCTGGTTGCAGGATCGCACTATCCTGTTGACGCAAGTGCTGGCCATGGGTCTGGGTGGACTGTTGTGGCTGGCGCTTCAGCCAGCCTGGCAGGCCTGGACCGGCAGCACGCGCCTGAGTGCCCGTGTGGCGCTGTTGTTGATGGTCCTGCTGTCAGTGGCGCTGGCACTGAGCGTATCGTCCATGGACCTGCCGCTGCGCACGTTGCAAAACCTGGCACCTGCGGTGATCGTGTTGCTGCTGCTCGGCAGCTGGTATCTGCGGGCGGCACGGCATGACCTGCTGGCGCTCAGCGCGATTGCGCTCGGCCTGCTGGTGCTGGCCATGGTGCAAATCGTGTCGACGCTGATGCAGGGCCGTTTCCTGCAGCAGCAGACTTTCTGGATGATGCTGCTGATCGGGCTGAGCGCCCTGCTGCTGCTGGGTCTGGCGGTGGCAGGACTGATGCGGCTGCATGTCAGGCAACAAGGGTCGGCAGCCGATACGGCAGAAGAAGCCATTGCCCCGCTGCGCTGGCTGGAAACGCTGCGCGCCGGACCGCATGCCGGTTGGCTGGATCGTGCGCTGACACACGGCCTCAATCAGGGCTGGTGGCCGACGCGGGACCAGGCGCTGACCGCGATCCAGCCCAATGCGGCCGAACAGCGGCCGGCCGCGCTGGTGATCCTGTCGGCACTGGGCGGCTGGCTGGCGGTGCTGCCGCTGGCCTGGGCGCTGCTGACACTGGAGCCCTCGCCCTGGATCGGCATGCTG
>JAAYCV010000023.1 GCA_012729605.1 Ramlibacter sp.
ACCGGTGGTTCTGCCGTGCTGGCGGCGATCATGCTGAAGCTGGGCGGCTACGGTTTCCTGCGCTTCAACCTGCCGATCACACCGGACGCCTCGCAAGAGTGGGCCTGGCTGATGATTGCGCTGTCGCTGATCGCCGTGATCTATGTGGGTCTGGTGGCGCTGGTGCAGAAGGACATGAAGAAGCTGGTGGCGTACTCGTCAGTGGCACACATGGGCTTCGTGACGCTGGGCTTCTTTGTCTTCAGCGACATCGGTGTCTCCGGTGCCATCGTGCAGATGATTGCCCACGGTTTTGTCTCTGCTGCCATGTTCCTGTGCATTGGCGTGCTGTACGATCGCGTGCATTCGCGTGAAATTGCCGACTACGGCGGTGTCATCAACACCATGCCCAAGTTCGCTGCCTTTGCGCTGCTGTTCTCCATGGCCAACAGCGGCCTGCCGGCAACGGCTGGCTTCGTCGGCGAGTGGATGGTGATCCTCGCCAGCGTCAAGTACGACTTCTGGATTGGCCTGCTGACGGCTACGGCCCTGATCCTGGCGGCGTCCTACACCCTGTGGATGTACAAGCGCGTCTACCTGGGTCCGGTCACCAACGACAATGTCCGCGCCCTGAAGGACATCAACTGCCGCGAATTCGTGATGCTGGCGCTGCTGGCCATCGCCGTGCTGGCCATGGGTGTCTATCCCAAGCCCTTCACTGACGTCATGGACGCTTCTGTTGCACAACTGCTGCAACAAGTGGCTGCGACCAAACTGCCCTGAGAGAGCCTGCAATGATTGACAAACTGAGTTGGATTGCCATCTATCCGGAAATTTTCCTGGCGGTGATGGCCTGCGTGATCCTGCTGGCCGACCTGTTCGTGAAGAGCCCTGGTCGCGTGCCGACCTACCTGCTGACGCAGCTGACGCTACTGGCACTGGTGGTGATCCAGGCGCTGTATGCCCTCAACGGCTTCACCGTGTACGCGTTCAGCGATACGGTGGTGAGCGATACCATGGGCAACTGGCTGAAGTGCTTTGCGGCCCTGGCGACTTTCGTGACGCTGGTCTATGCCCGTCCGTACTCCGAGCAGCGCGGCATGTTCCTGCGCGGTGGTGAACTGTACCCGCTGGTGCTGTTCAGCCTGCTGGGCATCTTCGTGTTGATCTCGGCCAACCACTTCCTGCTGATCTACCTGGGTCTGGAACTGCTGACACTGCCGTCCTACGCGATGGTGGCACTGCGCCGCGACAACTCTGAAGCCAGCGAATCGGCCATGAAGTACTTTGTGCTAGGCTCGCTGTCCTCCGGCTTCCTGCTGTACGGCATGTCCATGCTGTACGGTGCCACTGGCTCGCTGCTGCTGCCTGAAGTGCAGCACGTGATCGCCAGCGGCATGGCCAAGACCGAGATTCTGGTGTTTGGCGTGGTATTCATCGTTTCCGGTCTGGCGTTCAAGCTGGGCGCGGTGCCGTTCCACATGTGGATGCCCGACGTCTACCAGGGTGCTCCGACCTCGATCACGCTGGTGATTGCCGCTGCGCCCAAGCTGGCCGCGTTTGCCATGGCGATCCGCCTGCTGGTGGAAGGCATGCTGCCGATGGCGGTGGAATGGCAGCAGATGCTGATCATCCTGGCCGTGCTGTCGCTGCTGGTGGGTAACCTGGCGGCCATCATGCAGCAGAACATCAAGCGCATGCTGGCGTTCTCGACCATTGCCCAGATCGGCTTCGTGCTGCTGGCACTGGCGGCTGGCTACACCAACAACAGCTACAGCAACGTGGTCGATGCCTATTCGGCCGGCATGTTCTATGTCGTGACCTATGTGCTGACGACGCTGGTAAACTTCGGCGTGATCCTGCTGCTGGCACGTGACGGTTTCGAGTGCGACAACATCAATGACCTGGCTGGCCTGAACCAGCGTAGCCCGCTGTATGCCGGCGTGATGGCGATCAGCCTGCTGTCGCTGGCCGGTATCCCGCCCATGGTCGGCTTCTACGCCAAGATGAGCGTGCTGCAGGCACTGGTGTCTTCCGGTACTGCCCTGCACATCGGCCTGGCCGTGTTTGCCGTGGTCATGTCGCTGATCGGCGCGTTCTACTACCTGCGCGTGATCAAGATCATGTACTTTGATGCACCCAACCCGCGCCTGCCGGAAACCCTGCATGCGGGCCTGGACGTGCGTGCCGTGCTGTCGCTGAACGGTGCCCTGGTGCTGGTGCTGGGGCTGATGCCTGCCGGCCTGATGAGCCTGTGCGCGCACGCGATCTACCGCATGCTGTCGGCCTGAGGTACTGGCTGACACATGGGACTTGATCTGTCGATCTGGCTGGTGATTCTGGTGGCTCTGGTGGCCGCCAACCTGCCATTCCTGAACCAGCGCTTCTTTGCGCTGGTTCCCCGCAAGAGCCAGCGGCGCAAGGGGATTGCGCTGCAATTGGCCGAGTGGCTGGTGCTGTATCTGCTGGTTGGGCTGTTCAGCCTGACACTGGAGCGCAACGCTGGCCAGATTTATCCCCAGGGCTGGCAGTTCTATGCCACCACGCTGACCATGTTTGCCACACTGGCGTTTCCGGGTTTTGTCTACAGCCATCTGATGCGCCACACCGATTGAGGAGGGCGCATGGCTATTCCCGCATTCCCAACACTGCATCAGCATCTGCAGGCCGAGCACGAAGGCCTGCGTGAGCGTACCCAGTCGCGTGAGCTGCTGGTGCAAGGGCGCTTCCTGAAAGTGGTGCGCGACCAGGTCATGCTGCCGAATGGCAAGCTGTCCTCGCGTGAGTTCGTGCAGCATCCGGGCGCGGTCGTCATCGTGCCCTTGCTGGACGATGGCCGCCTGCTGCTGGAGCGCCAATACCGGCATCCTGTCGAGCGCGTGATGATCGAGTTTCCGGCTGGCAAGCTGGATGACGGCGAGCCGGGCCTGCGTTGTGCGCAGCGCGAGCTGCTGGAGGAAACCGGCTGCGTAGCGCGTGAATGGGCATTTGCCGGCACCATGCATAACTGCATTGGCTATTCCGACGAGCACATCGATATCTGGTTTGCACGTGGCCTGGATTACCACCAGCAGCAGCTGGAAGAGGGTGAACTGCTGGATCTGGTCGTTGCCACGCCGCAGGACATGCTGCAGAGTATGCGGGAAGGGCTGCTGACCGATGCCAAGACCATCACCTGCATGCTGTGGCTGCAGCAGCTGCTGGATGGCAGCTGGCAGCCGGACTGGCAGAAGGACGTGCAGACGTGAAGGTATTCAATCTGCGCTGCGGCGCAGGACATGATTTTGAAGGCTGGTTTGCGTCGGAAGAGGATTTCCTGACGCAGCAGGAGCGTGGCCTGCTGTCCTGCCCTGAATGCGGCGACATGCAGGTGGACAAGATGCTGTCGGCACCGCATATCAACCTGGGCCATGGCAAGCCGCAGCCAGTACCTGCTCCGGTCAGCGAGGAGCAGCGTCAGCGTCGCCAGGTGGTGCAAGCCATGTACGAGCGCATGGTGCAGCACGTGATCGAGAACACCGAAGACGTGGGCGATGCCTTTCCGGAGCAGGCTCGCAAGATGCATTACGGCGAGCTCGATGAAGCCCCCATCCGTGGCCAGGCCAGCCCGGAAGAAACCGACGCCCTGCGCGAAGAGGGCATCGATGTGGTGTCGCTGCCGATTCCCAAGGCGTCGCAGGGCAAGCTGCAGTAAGCGCTTCAGGCCGGCTGACGGTCTGTTGCCACAGCGCCCCCTGATCCAGGCGTAGCTGGATTACGGATTGTCTTGTTGCAGTGCCTTGGCCGCATGCGCAATGACTTGTTGCGTCGCATCCGCTTGCTCGCAGGCAATGGTCTGGCGCCAGGGCATGCTGCGCAGCCAGGTGAGCTGGCGCTTGGCCAGCTGACGCGTGGCAGCTATCGCCTTGTCGCGCCAGACGGCGACTGGTTCGCCCTGGTCCATGCCTTCCCAGGCCTGGCGGTAGCCGACGCAGCGGATCGAGGGCAGGGAGACATCCAGATCACCGCGTTGGCGTAGCTGGCGGACTTCTGCTTCGAAGCCGGCAGCCAGCATGGTGTCAAAGCGCTGTGCGATGCGCTGGTGCAACCAGGCACGATCCGATGGCTCCAGGCTTAGCAGGGCGAGTGGCTGATGACCACCCAGTTGGCTATCTTGTTGCGCATGCCAGTGCGACAAGGGCTGGCCGGTCTGGTGCCAGACTTCCAGCGCGCGGCCGATGCGCTGGCTGTCGTTGGGGGCGAGGCGCTGCGCGGTGGCGGGATCGACCTCGCGCAGGCGAGTGTGGAGCGCCGGCCAGCCGTGGCGCAGCGCTTCTTGTTCGATCTGGGCGCGGATGGCGGGATCGGTGGCAGGCATGTCGTTCAGGCCCTCGAACAAGGCCTTGAAGTAGAGCATGGTGCCGCCGACCAGCAAGGGCAGGTGGCCACGCGCCTGGATCGCCTGCATGGCGGCGCTGGCGTCCTGCACGAAGCGTGCTGCGCTGTAGCTCTCCAGGGGATCGATCAGGTTGATCAGGTGGTGCGGGGCTACGGCCAGTTCTTCCGGCGTCGGCTTGGCGGTGCCGATGTCCATCTGGCGGTAGACCAGGGCGGAATCGACACTGACGATCTCGATTGGCAGTTGCCAGTGCTGGCGGGCATGTTCGGCCAGCGCCAGTGCGGCAGCGGTCTTGCCGCTGGCGGTGGGACCGGCAATCGCCAGATAGCGGGGCGGGTTGGAATCGGTCATGGTCAGCGGCCGCGGAGGAACAGCGCATCGAGTTCGCGCATGCTGAGCTGGCGCCAGGTCGGTCGGCCGTGGTTGCACTGGTCGGCGCGCTCGGTGGCTTCCATCTGGCGCAGCAGGGCGTTCATTTCGTCCAGCGTGAGGCGGCGGTTGGCGCGCACGGCACCGTGGCAGGCCATGGTGGCCAGGATCTCGTTGCGGGCGCGTTGCAGCACCGTGCTGGCATCGTGGCGTGCCAGTTCATCGAGCACCTGGCGTGCCAACTCCACGGGGTCGCTGCTAGCCAGCTGGGTGGGCACCGAGCGGACGGCCAGTGTGCGGGCGGCCAGCAGCGAGACCTCCAGGCCGAGCTGGGCCAGCACGTCGGCGTAGTCCTGGGCGGCGGCGATTTCCTGCGGCGTGGCGGCAAAGGTGGCCGGGATCAGCAGTGGCTGGCTTTGCAGTGTGGCCTGGTCGAGCTGCTGCTTGAGCTGCTCGTAGACGATGCGCTCGTGCGCGGCATGCATGTCGACCAGCACCAGGCCATAGGCGTTTTCGGCAATCACATAGACGCCGTGGATCTGCGCCACGGCGCGGCCGAGTGGCCACTGGTCGTGTGTGTCGGGCAGCGGCTGCGGACTGAAGTCAGTGGTGGTGGCCGGATCAGCAGCCGGCGGGATGGCCGCAGCGGGATCGGCCGGCGACAGCATGGCCCAGGGTGAAACACCTTCCTGCAACTGGCCGCTGAACTGTCCGGGGCGGACATCGGCCTGGTAGGGGTTGAGCGGCATGCCCTGCTGGCGCCAGGCGGGCAGGGCGCTGGTGCTCAGCGGCAGGCTGGGTGGCGGCGTGAGCGACAGCACGGCCCCCGTGGCATCGGTCTGGCCGGCACGCGAGGGCGCCAGCGCCTGCTGCAGGCCCTGGCGTACTGCCTGGTGTACTTCGCGGCTGTCGCGGAAGCGGACTTCGATCTTGGTCGGGTGCACGTTGACGTCGACGCGCAGCGGATCGATGCTGATATAAAGCACATAGACCGGCTGGCGCTGGCCGTGCAGCACGTCCTCGTAGGCGCTGCGGGCGGCGTGGGCGATGACCTTGTCGCGCACGTAGCGGCCGTTGACGTAGGCGTATTGCTGGTCGGCGCGTGAACGCGCGTGGTCGGGCAGGCCGCAGCGGCCGTGTACGCGCAGCGGGCCGCTCGGCGTCTGGATCTCGTAATCGACGGCCAGGCTTTGCTCGATGAAGCTGCTGCCTAGCACATCGGCCATGCGCTGTTCGGCATCGGCGGCGCGCCATTGCTCCACCAGCTTGCCGTCGTGCCAGAGCGTGAAGGCGACATCGGGGCGGGCCAACGCGTGGCGGCGCACGGCATCGAGACAGTGGGCCAGTTCGGTGGCTTCGCTTTTCAGGAACTTGCGGCGTGCCGGTGTGCTGAAGAACAGCTCGCGTACCTCGACCGAGGTGCCGCGCTGGCGGGCTGCAGGGCGCAGCTCGCCGCTGCGGCCATCGAGAAAATGCGCGTGTTCGGCATCGGCGGTGGCCGAGAGCAGGCTGAGTTCGGCGACCGAGCCGATGGCGGCCAGGGCTTCGCCGCGGAAGCCCATGGTTTCGACCGCTTCCAGATCGTGCAGGCTGCGGATCTTGCTGGTGGCGTGGCGCTGGATCGCCAGCGGCAGCTGCGTGGGCGGAATGCCGATACCGTCATCCTCGACCGCGATCAGGCGGATGCCGCCAGCCAGCAGGCGCACGGTGATGTGGCGCGCGCCGGAATCGAGTGCGTTGTCGAGCAGTTCGCGCACGACGGCAGCCGGGCGTTCGATGACCTCGCCGGCGGCGATCTGGCTGATCAGCTCGTCGGGCAGGGCCTGGATGGTGGGGTGGGGGACAGCAGACATGGCATAGAGAAGGGTATCGGGGCATTGTAGCCAGCCTGTACCGACAGCAGGCATGCTGCGATAATGCTGCATTGCCACAAATCTAGCCGGACCCCAGCATGGAAATCATCGGATTCCTGATCGACTTCATTCTTCACATCGACCGACACATCTTCGAGTTCGTGCAGCAGTACGGCAACTGGGTCTATGGCCTGCTGTTCCTGATCGTGTTTGTCGAGACCGGCGTGGTAATCATGCCCTTCCTGCCGGGTGATTCGCTGCTGTTCATCGTGGGCGCGCTGGCCGGTACCGGCCACCTGGACCTGTGGATTGCCATGGTGGTGCTGTGGATTGCAGCCGTGCTGGGGGACCAGTGTAACTACAGCATTGGCCGCTATTTCGGGCCCAAGGTGTTCCAGTGGGAAGATTCACGCCTGTTCAACAAGAAGGCCTTTGACAAGGCGCACAACTTCTACGAGCGCTACGGCGGCATCACCATCGTGCTGGCGCGTTTTATGCCGTTTATCCGCACCTTTGTGCCGTTCGTGGCCGGTGTGGCCGAGATGAGCCGCGCCAAGTTCACCTTCTACAACCTGTTGGGTGCCACCATCTGGGTGGGCGGGATCGTGACAGCGGGTTACCTGTTCGGCAACATTCCGTGGGTGAATCAGAATCTGCAGATCATCATCTGGGCGCTGATCCTGGTGCCGGGCGTGCTGGCGCTGTACGGTGCCTGGAAGGCCGGCCGTGCCGACAAGGCGAATGCGGTGCAGGCCGGCAGCACCCGGTAACAATCCTCTGCCAGAACATACAACTTTCCCGCTGCAAGGCGGCGGCTTCATGGGATGATGGCTTCGTGCCTGTCGCAACCGGCGCAGGCAATTCTGATAGAAGCAGGAGAGAACCATGAAGATCACACAACGCAAGACCTGGATTGGCCTGGGCATCACGGCTGCGGCCCTGACGCTGACTGCCTGTGGTACCGGCTACAACACCCCGCTGGGTGGCTTTGGCAACACCGGTGTCGGCACGACCAGCACCGCCACGCAGCAGTACGCCACGGTGACCGACGTGCGTTATTTTGCCCAGGGCGCGCAGGCCGGCGGTGACGGCATTGCCGGCACCCTGATCGGTGGCCTGCTGGGTGGCCTGGCGGGTGACCAGATTGGCGATGGCCGTGGCAAGGATGTGGCTCGCGTGGCCGGCGTGATCGGCGGTGCGCTGATTGGCCGCCAGATTGACCGCAACAACGGCAACTGGGGCAGCCAGCCGATGTACCGCGTGACCGTGCGTCAGGACAACGGTGCCGTGCGCAACTTTGACTACAGCGTCGATCCGGGCGTGCGCAATGGCGACCGCGTGCGCGTGGTGGGCGACCAGCTGTACCGTTGATCGTGCCTCAGCCGTCTGTCTGACCGGCTGAAGGTATCAGGGCTTCTGTTGTGTGCAGAAGCCCTTTTTGTTGTCAGACCGGCAGGCCGTTGATCGGCCAGACGACGCCATTGTCGTTGAGGATGGCATCGAGCGGTACATCGTGCTCGGCCGGCTCCAGGTCGTCCAGATAGCCATGGGTGAAACCGAGGCCGACGGTGTAGGGTTGTGGCTGCAGTGTGGCCAGCGTGCGGTCGTAGAAACCGCCGCCGTAGCCCAGCCGGTAACCGCCCGGGCCGTAGCCGACGCAGGGCACGAACAGCAGGGTCGGGACAATCTCTTCGGTGTCTTTCGGCTTGGGGATGCCGTATGCGTCTTCTTCCATCGGGCAGCCGGGGTACCAGGCGTGAAAGGACAGGGTCTTGGTCTGCTTGTCGATCACCGGCAGGCCGATGCGGCGGCGTTGCGGTTCTTCCAGCAGTTCGCCGTCTTCCTTCCAGCGGTGCAGCGCCGGCAGCGGATCGAATTCGCCCTTGATCGGCCAGTAGGCACCGATGACGGTATCTTCGCGACCCATCAGCCAGAAGCGCATCACGCGCTGCAAATCCTCGCACAGGGCGAGCCGGTTGGGCAGCGCCAGTCTTTCCGCGATCAGGCGCTGGCGCAACGTTTGTTTGTCAGATTTTTTATCCATAATGGCCTCATGCAAACCAGAACAAGCCCTTTTTTCGCAGCCGATGCCCGCCGCCCGTTCCGGCTTATTGTGACATGTCTGGGCCTTGCCCTGACAGGCCATTCGTCGCAGGCGCAGTATCAGGATGAGAACATGGATATCAGCGGCAGCGTGCGCGAAGGCAGCGGCCGCGCGGTGCGCATTCCGTCGGCACCGGCATCGCTCGGCGTGGCCAGCGATGACGTGATCCAGCGCATGGCGAATGCCTTCCGCCGCAAGGATACGGCCACGCTGGGCAGCCTGCTGCCGCAGGCCATGGGTCATCCGCTGGAGCCCTGGGCGGCCTACTGGGAGCTGAGCGCACGCCTGCCCACGGCGCAGCCGTATGAGGTGGATACCTTCCTGCAGCGCTATGCCGGCAGCTACCAGGAAGATCGCCTGCGCAATGACTGGCTGCTGCAGCTGGGCAAGAACCGTGATTTCCAGGCCTTCAACCGCTATTACCCGGCGTTCCGCATGCGCGATGATCGCAATGTGCGCTGCTATGCGCAGGTGTCGGGAGCCGAGCGCGCCGGCTCTGCGGCAGAGATGCTGCGCGACAACTGGTACCCGCAGCGCAACGATGAAGAGGCCTGCAATTTTGCCGCCGGCCAGCTCTACGCCAATGGCAGCGTGAAGGCCGAGGAGATCTGGCAGCGTGCCCGCCTGGCGACGGAAAACAACCGCCAGGCCGCGGCGCGCAGTGCGGTTGCCATCGTCGATCCGGCCGCAGCGAGCCAGCTGTCGGCGCTGTTTGCCAATCCGGCCAGCTTCCTCGCCACGCTGGACAGCAGTACGCGCAGTGGCAGCGAACTGGCGGTACTGGCGCTGCTGCGCGTGGCCAACAGCACGCCATCACGTGCCGCCCAGCTGATGCAGGAAGGCTGGTCCAGCCGCCTGAGCGCGAAGCAGCGCAACACGGTCTGGGGCGAGATCGGCAAGCAGGCGGTGCTGGATCTTGACAGCCAGTCGATGAACTATTACAGCCAGGTGCGCGACCTGCATGATCTGCTCGATGATGACCTGGAGTGGATGGCGCGCTCGGCGTTGCGCATGGCCTACTGGCCGCAGGTGCGCCAGGCGATTGACGCGATGACGCCGGCCACGCGCGAGCAGCCGGTCTGGGTCTACTGGAAGGCACGTGCACTACAGGGTGGCCTGCATGGGCGCGGTGCCGATCGCCAGGCCGAGCAGCTGTATCGCAGCATTGCCGGCAACCAGGGTTTTTACGAAATGCTGGCGACCGAGGCGCTGGGCGAGCGCATCACGCGTCCGCGCGAGGCACGCCCCAGCAGTGCCGATCTGGCGCAGGCACGCGCCAATCCGAGCCTGCAGCGTGCCCAGTACGCGCGCAACATGGGCCTGGCCAGCGAGGCCACGCGCGAATGGAACTACGCCACCAATCTGCACACGCCGGGTGGCATGAACGACCGTGACCTGCTGGCCGCCGCCGAACTGGCCTGCCAGCAGCAGTGGTGGGATCGCTGCATCAATACCAGCGACCGCACCAAGGGCGTGATCAACATGGAGCAGCGTTTCCCGATGCCGTTCCGCGAGGTGGTGGTGCGCCGCAGCCGCAACATCGGGCTGGACCCGTCCTATGTCTACGGTCTGGTGCGCCAGGAAAGCCGTTTTGCCACCAACGCACGCTCGCACGTGGGGGCATCGGGCCTGATGCAGGTGATGCCGGCAACGGCGCGCTGGACCGCCAACAAGCTCGGCATTCCGTATGCGCCGTCGATGATCAACAACCTGGAAACCAATGTGCAGCTGGGCACCGGCTACCTGAAGCTGGTGCTGGATGACTTCCAGGGCTCCTACCCGATGGCGACGGCGGCCTACAACGCGGGCCCGAACCGCCCGCGCAGCTGGCGCAATGGCCCGGTGATGGAAGGCGCGGCCTGGGCCGAGTCGGTGCCATTTGGCGAGACGCGTGACTACATCAAGAAGGTGCTGGCCAACAGCACTAACTACGCGATCCTGCTGACGGGACAGCCGCAGTCATTGCGTGACCGCCTGGGCCAGGTCGGGCCGCTGCTGCCGGGTGCCAGCGATCTGTCGCGTGAGCTGCCTTCCGGTACCGTACGCGTGATCGAGAGCGAGGATGGTGGCGCATGAACGGGGCTCGTACGGCGCAGGTAGCCGAAGAGGCGCTGCCTGATCCCTGGAGCGGCCCGGGTCGCAGCTGGGGCGTGTTCCTGAAGGATGCCTGGCGACTGGCGCGACCGTATTTCCATTCCGAGGAAAAATGGCGCGCGCGCACCATGCTGGCGGTGATCGTGGCGCTGAACCTGGGCACGGTCTACATGAGCGTGTTGTTCAACCAGTGGTACAACGTGTTCTACAACGCCTTGCAGGACAAGAACGTCGAGGTGTTCTGGAGCCAGATGGGGCGCTTCAGCTGGCTGGCGGTGATCGCCATCATCCTGGCGGTGTACAAGTTCTACATCACGCAGCTGCTGGACCTGCGTTGGCGCGCCTGGATGACGCGCAACTACCTGGACAAGTGGCTGGGCCACCACCGCTACTACCACCTGGAGCTGGCACGCCAGGGCGGTGGCGCCACGGTATCGGACAACCCGGACCAGCGGATCCAGGAAGACATTGCCCGTTTTACCGGCAGCTCGCTCGGCATTTCCATGGGCCTGCTGAACTCGGTGGTGACGCTGGTGTCCTTCATCGGCATCTTGTGGACGCTGTCGGGCAGTTTCAGCTTCACGCTGGGCGGGCAGGAATGGACGCTGCCGGGCTATATGGTGTGGGTGGCGATTGCCTACTGCGCCATCGGCAGCGTGATTGCGCACTACATTGGCCGCATCCTGATCCGGCTGAACTTCTGGCAGGAATGGCGCGAGGCCGATTTCCGCTACAACCTGGTGCGCGTGCGTGAATACAGCGAACCGATTGCGCTGGACCGCGGCGAGCCGGCTTCGCAGGAGCAGCTGGACAACCGCTTCGGCGCGGTGCTGAGCAACTACCTGCGCCTGATCAAGGCACAGAAGCGGCTGGTCTGGTTCACCTCCTTCTTCCAGCAGGCGGCGATCATCTTCCCATTCCTGGTGGCGGCACCGCGTTATTTTGCCGGTGCCATCAAGCTGGGCGACCTGATCCAAATCTCTTCTGCCTTTGGCAAGGTGCAGGATTCGCTGAGCTGGTTTGTCGATGCCTACCCGGCGCTGGCCAGCTGGCGCGCCACCACCGAGCGTCTGAATACCTTTGATCGCGGCGTGGCTGACAGCTGGCAGGTCACGACTGAAGTGCAGCCGACGGCGCCGCGCGAGCATGTGGTGGCGGGCCAGCAGTTGCAGCTGCAGCATCTGCAATGCCTGTTGCCGAGTGGCAAGCTGCAGGTGCAGGCCGATGGCCTGGAGCTGAACCCCGGTGATACGGTGCTGGTGCAGGGGCCGTCGGGCAGCGGCAAGTCGACGCTGCTGCGCGCGATTGCCGGCATCTGGCCGCTGGCCTTTGGCCGCGTGCAACTGCCCGAACACAGCATGTTCCTGCCGCAGCGCCCGTATCTGCCGCATGGCAGCCTGCGTGCCGCGCTGGCCTATCCGGCGCAGGAAGATGCCTATGCCGACGCCGAGATCCGCCGCGTGCTGGAGATCGTGCGCATGCTGCATCTGGCGGACCAGCTGGACCAGCGCGAGAACTGGGGCCACAAGCTGTCCGGCGGCGAGCAGCAGCGCGTGGCGATTGCGCGGGCGCTGCTGCGCCAGCCGAAGTGGGTGTTTGCCGACGAGGCCACCAGTGCGCTCGATGCGCCGACCGAAGAGCTGCTGTACCGCGAGCTGATTGCCATGGTGCGTTCCAATGGCGGCGGCCTGCTGTCGGTGGCGCACCGGCAGAGCGTGGCAGCCTTCCACGATGGCCTGTGGCTGCTGGAGCCGGCCGAAGAGGGCTTTGTCGTGCGGCAGGCCAAGGCCGGCTGAGCACACAGAGGGAACAACGGGGAGCTACTAGGCTTCCCGTTCTGTTTTGGGCGGCTGCAGGATCAGGCGGCCTGCGCCTGGCTCCAGAGCTGGTAGCCGCGCGCACGCAGCTCGCAGGCCGGGCAGCTGCCGCAGCCGTAGCCCCAGTCATGGCGATGCGCGCGGTCGCCCAGGTAGCAGGTGTGGCTGTGCTCGATGATCAGGTCGACCAGCTGCTGGCCGCCGTCCGGCGTGCCGGAGCCTTCGCCCAGGTCGTGTGCCAGCTGCCAGGTCTGCGCCTTGTCGATCCACATCAGTGGTGTGTCGATCAACAGGCGCTTGTCCATGCCGAGCGACAGCGCGATCTGCATCGCCTTCATGGTGTCGTCGCGGCAGTCCGGATAGCCGGAGTAGTCGGTTTCGCAGACGCCGGTGACCAGCACGTCGATGCCGCGGCGGTAGGCCAGCGCTGCCGCCAACGTCAGGAACACCAGGTTGCGGCCCGGCACAAAGGTGTTCGGCAGGCCGCTGGCCTCCATGGCGAAGGCGGTATCGCGCGTGAGCGAGGTCTCGCTGATCTGGCCGAGGATGTTGACGTCGAGCAGGTGGTCATCGCCCAGACGATCTGCCCATTGCGGGAACTGCTCGCGGAAGGCGCGCAGCACCTGCTGGCGCGCGTCCAGCTCGATGCGGTGGCGCTGGCCATAGTCGAAGCCGACGGTTTCGACACGGCCATAGATGCGCAGCGCGTGCGCCAGGCAGGTGGCCGAATCCTGGCCGCCGGAAAACAGCACCAGGGCGTTGCGGTGGGAGAGGTTGGGAAGCTGGCTGCTCATGCGGAAGGCAGGGAGACGACGGTTTCGTTGGTAATGATCTTGCTGTCCGTGGGCGGCATGTTGGCGATGCCGCTGCTGACATGGCCGGAGGGCACGTGGGCGGCCGCGTTGTCGACATGGCCGGTCTGGTCATCGAAGAAGAAATCCGGCTCGAACTCTTGCAGGAAGCCGCCTTTGGGCAGGCCGCCGAGGAACATCGCCTCGTCGACGGCGATGTTCCAGCTCATCAGGGTGCGGATCGCGCGCTCGTGTGCCGGGGCACTGCGTGCCGTGACCAGCGCGGTGCGGATATGCATGGGCGCATCGCTCTGGCGCGAGGCCTGCTGCAGCTGATGCAAGGCGTCCAGGAAGGGCTTGAACGGGCCGGGCGGCAGCGGTAGCCCGGCCTTGTCGATCTCATGGCGCTGGAAGGCCGGTAGGCCGTCCTGCTGGTAGACGCGCTCGGCCTCGTCGCTGAACAGCACGGCGTCACCGTCAAAGGCGATGCGGACCTCGCGCGGATGCTGGCTGCCGGCGCGCATGGATTCGATGGAGACGCGTGCTGCCGGAAAGCCGAGTGCCAGCGCCTGGCGCACGTCATGGTCATTGGCCGAAAGGAACAGGTGCGCGCCCAGCGGCCGCAGGTAGCGGAACGGGTCGGCGCCCTGGGTGAATACGCCGCGCTCGATGGTGCTCAGGCCGTGTGCCTGCGCCGAGCGGAATATGCGCATGCCGCTGACCGGATCATTGCGCGACAGCAGCACCACCTCGACGCGGCGCTGGTCGCCCTGGTTGAAGGCGAGCAGCTTCTGCACCAGCGAGAAGGCGACACCGGGTTCGGCAGCCTGGCTGAGGCGATCCAGCTGGGCCTGCATATAGCCCTGGGTGTCACCGGATTCGAACAGGCGGTTTTCTTCTTCGAGATTGAACAGCGCACGCGAGGAAATGGCGACGACGAGCTGACCTTCGAGGGATGCGGGCATGGCGGTATCCTGGCAGGAAATGAATGGTTGCACGCAAGGCGTGCAGCTTGTGCGATGATACCTGCAGCCGGGACTGGCATGGGCATGCGCTCTTGTCTGACAGCCGGCGGCAGGCCCCGGGCGTAAGGTGGAGCCATCACAAGAACGGCAGCCCGGACCTGCAGGAGAACACCATGAAAACGCCATTTACCTATACCAACGGAACGCAGCAGTCTGCGCCTCCCGAAGTGGCCGACCACGCCGGCTGGGCCTGGTTGTGGGTGGTCGTGGCGATCCTGACGATTGGCCTGGTCGGTTATGTCGGTGGCAACATGCTGGGCGTGGGCATTTCACAGGGGTCGCATGTACGCGCCGAATTTGACCAGGGCCTGAGCGGCGAACCGCTGCTGCACGGCGCCATCGATCAGCATGCACAAAGCCGCGAACTGGTCGGCAAGGGCACTGCCACCGGCATGGGAGGCAGCGGCAGTTCCTACCTGGCTGAAGCCGCTGCACGCAGCCGGATCATCATCGATGAAGAAGGGATCGTGCATGAAGTCGGGCCGGATGGCAACATCATTGATCCGTTTGATGTCGGCATGGATCCTGAGCTGCAGACCGAGCTGAATGCACTGGACGAGCAGATCCGCCGCGATATGATGGCCCAGGAGCGCGCCCAGCCGGAGCGTCCGCTGCCGCCGCTGAATCCGCCGATGGACATCGCGGCCATGGATGCAGCGCCGATAGCCGTGGTGAGCGAGCGCCCGCAGATGGTGCGTAGCAGCCATAACGCAGCGCAATCCGACATCTTTTTTGGCAACTGAAGGAGCCGGACCGGCGGGCTGACCCGCTGATTCCCAGACGACAACATGCAATCCACTTCCTCGCGTTCTTCCCGTGGCCGCCAGCTGTTGCTGGCGGCTGTTGTGCTGGTGGTGTTCGCCGTGGTGGCGGGCATCTGGCTGGGCCGTGGTGCCAGCAGCGATGGCTCGCC
>JAAYCV010000138.1 GCA_012729605.1 Ramlibacter sp.
AAAAACAAGGGCTTGTCAGCTTTGCTTCAGGTTTCTTCCGAGTTTGGTAACAAAAAACATGCTGAAAATCGCAGTTACTCCTACAGACACGTCGGACATGGACTACAACTGGGCTAAACTCGCTACCCATGAAGAAATTGGCAATCACTTTCCTCCTGGGCCTCGGCAGCGTCGCTGCACAGGCAGCTCCGCAAGCGAGCGACATCGACACCTTCCTGAACGACCGCGCCAACATGGTGAACCAGTTCGGCCAGAACGTCCGCAATTCGGCCTCTGATCTGGTAACGACTGCCATGGGCTTTATCGGCGTGCCTTACCGTTACGGCGGCAATTCGGCTGAAACCGGTTTTGATTGCAGCGGTCTGGTGCGTGCCACCTACGAAAAGACTTTCGGCAAGGTGCTGCCGCGTCGTGCTGCCGACCAGGCTGCCGCCACGCAGGTCATCGCCAAGTCCGAGTTGCGTCCGGGCGACCTGGTGTTCTTCAACACCATGAAGCGCGCCTTCAGCCACGTCGGCATCTATGTCGGTGACGGCAAGTTCATCCACGCTCCGCGCTCCGGTGCACGCGTGCGTGTCGAAAACATGGACATCAACTACTGGAGCAGCCGCTTCAACGGTGCACGCCGCGTAGTGGACAGCAACGGTGCCAGCTTTGATGCCCAGGCAGCCATCCGGGTGGCGGAGAGCCTCAACTGATTCCCTCAGTACCCATGCAAAAAGCGACTTGATGTCAAGTCGCTTTTTTCTTGCCCGTTGTGCGAACAGGCTGCGGAACCCCTGACGGGATTCCGCGCCGGGCCTTACTTGCGCTTTTGAGGCGGCAAGTCGGTACAGCTGCCGTGGGCAGCCTCGGCAGCCATGCCGATGCTTTCGCCCAGCGTCGGGTGCGGGTGGATGGTCTTGCCGATATCCACGCTGTCGGCACCCATTTCGATCGCCAGCGCGATCTCGCCGATCATGTCACCGGCATGCGTGCCGACGATGCCACCACCCACGATGCGATGCGTTTCGGCATCGAACAGCAGCTTGGTGAAACCTTCGTCACGACCGTTGGCAATGGCGCGACCCGACGCTGACCAGGGGAACATGCCCTTGGTGACCTTGATGCCCTGCTCTTTCGCCTGGTCTTCGGTGAGGCCAACCCAGGCCACTTCGGGATCGGTATAGGCCACGCTCGGGATAACGCGGGCATCGAAAGCGGCCGCAGCCAGTTCCTTGTTGCCCTGCATTTCGCCAGCGATGACTTCGGCTGCCACATGCGCCTCGTGCACCGCCTTGTGTGCCAGCATGGGCTGGCCGACGACGTCGCCAATCGCGAAGATGTGCGGCACGTTGGTGCGCATCTGCACATCGACCGGGATAAAGCCGCGCTCGGTAACGCTGACGCCGGCCTTGTCGGCACCAATCTTGTTGCCGTTGGGTGAGCGGCCGACGGCCTGCAGCACCAGATCGTAGGTTTGCGGTGCCGGAGCGCCCTCGCCTTCGAACGTGACCTCGATGCCGGCTTCGGTCGCCCTGGCGCCGACGGTCTTGGTCTTGAGCATGATGTTGTCGAAACGCGGTGCGTTCATCTTCTGCCAGACCTTGACCAGATCACGGTCTGCGCCCTGCATCAGGCCATCCATCATCTCGACCACATCCAGGCGTGCGCCCAGCGTGCTGTAGACGGTACCCATTTCCAGGCCGATGATGCCACCACCCAGGATCAGCATGCGCTTGGGCACGTCCTTAAGCGCCAGCGCGCCGGTGCTGTCCACCACGCGCGGGTCATCCGGCATGAAGGGCAGGCGCACGGCCTGGCTGCCGGCGGCAATGATGCAGTGGCGGAAGGCAATCGTGCTGCGGTTGCCGGTCTTTTCCTGGCCAGTGCCGGAGGTTTCCTCGACCTGGATATGGTTGGCACTGACAAAGCTGCCGTAGCCGCGCAGCATGGTGACCTTGCGCATCTTGGCCATGGCGGCCAGGCCACCGGTCAGCTTGCCGATCACTTTTTCCTTGTGGCCACGCAGCTGATCGATATTCACCACCGGCTTGCCAAAGCTGATGCCGGCAGCCTCCAGGTGGCTGACTTCGTCCATCACGGCGGCGACGTGCAGCAGCGCCTTGGACGGGATGCAGCCTACGTTCAGGCAGACGCCGCCCAGCGTGGCGTAGCGCTCGACCACGGCCACTTTCAGGCCGAGGTCGACGGCGCGGAAGGCAGCGCTGTAACCGCCCGGGCCACCGCCCAGCACCACCAGATCAAACTCCTGGTCAACCTGGCCGCTGTAACTGCTGGCGATCGGGGCCGGTGCTGCGGCCGCTGCCGGTGCGGCAGCGACTGGAGCCGCTGCTGCCGCAGGCGCTGCGGGCGTTTGGGCAGCCGGAGCCGCGGCAGAAGCATCGGCTTCCAGTGTCAGGATGACGGAGCCTTCGCTGACCTTGTCGCCCAGGTTGATGGCCAGGGACTTGACCACACCAGCATGGCTGGACGGGATTTCCATGGAGGCCTTGTCGCTTTCCACGGTGATCAGGCTCTGCTCTACCTTGACGGTATCGCCGGGCTTGACCAGCAGCTCGATCACGGCCACATCGCTGAAGTCGCCGATATCGGGAACCTTGACTTGGATTTCGCTCATCGTGCTGCCCTCTTACAGTGCCACGCGGCGGAAATCAGCCAGCAGCTGCGCCAGGTAGACGTTGAAACGGGTCGCCAGTGCGCCGTCGATCACGCGGTGGTCGGCGGTCAGCGACATCGGCAGCGTCAGGCGCGGCACGAACTGCTGGCCGTCCCAGACCGGCTTGAGGGTGCTCTTGTTCACACCCAGGATGGCCACTTCGGGCGCGTTCACGATCGGTGCGAAGTAGGTACCGCCGATGCCGCCCAGGCTGGAGATGGTGAAGCAGGCGCCCTGCATGTCAGCCGGGCCGAGCTTGCCGTCACGTGCCTTCTTCGCCAGTTCACCCGATTCCTGGGCGATCTCGAATACGGACTTCTTGTCGGCATTCTTGATGACCGGAACCACCAGGCCATTCGGCGTGTCGGCAGCAAAGGCGATGTTGAAGTACTTCTTCAGCACCAGGTTGTCGCCGTCCAGCGAGCTGTTGAACTCGGGGAACTTCTGCAGCGCCTTGACGCTGGCCTTGATCAGGAAGGCGAGCATGGTGACCTTGATGCCGGCCTTCTCGTTTTCCTTGTTGAGCTGGACGCGGAAGGCTTCCAGATCGGTGATGTCGGCATCTTCGTGGTAGGTGACCGCGGGGATCATCACCCAGTTGCGCGACAGGTTCTGGGCGGAAATCTTCTTGATGCGCGACAGCGGCTTGGTCTCGATCTCGCCGAACTTGGCGAAATCGACCTTGGGCCAGGGCAGCAGGTTGAGCTCGCCACCACCGGTGACGCCACCGCCAGCCGGCGCCTTGGCAGCCTGGGCCTGGGTGCGCAGGTCGCCAGCCATGACCGACTTGGTGAAGGCCTGCACGTCGGACTGCTGGATGCGGCCCTTGGGACCGGTGCCCTTCACTTCGGCCAGCGGCACGCCCAGCTCACGGGCAAACTTGCGCACCGAGGGCGAGGCATGCGGCAGCTTGCTGCTAACCGGTGCCGAAGCCGGATCGTGGCTGGCAGCCGGTGCGACAGCGGCCACGGGAGCCGCGGCCGCCGGAGCTGCTGCTTGCGGCGCAGCAGCGGGGGCGGCAGCAGCAGCCGGTGCAGCAGCGGCAGCCCCTGCGTCGACGGCGCCTTCCAGCACCACCAGCAGATCGCCCTGGTTGACCTTGTCACCCAGTTGCACCTTGACTTCCTTGATCACGCCAGCGTGGCTGGACGGGATTTCCATGGAGGCCTTGTCGCTCTCCACGGTGATCAGCGACTGCTCGACCTTGACCGTATCGCCGACCTTGGCGAACAGCTCGATCACGGCGACATCGGAAAAATCGCCGATATCGGGCACGCGCACTTCGATGCTGCCGACGGCAGCAGGCTGAGCTGCCTGTTGTGCGGCACCAGCGCCGGCGGTATCGGCAGCACGGGCTGCGGCAGAAGCTTCGCTCGCGCCCGGAACCACTTCACTACCGCCAACCGGCGCTTCGGCATTGGCCGGCGATGGCTCGACGCCTGCACCAGCGGCGGCATCTGCGGTTTCCAGCAGCAGCACGACCGAGCCTTCGCTCACCTTGTCGCCCAGCTGGACTTTCATTTCCTTGACCACGCCAGCGTGGCTGGAGGGAATTTCCATGGAGGCCTTGTCGCTCTCCACGGTCAGCAGGGACTGCTCGACCTTGACGGTATCACCCGCCTTGACCAGGACCTCGATCACCGCCACATCGGAAAAATCGCCGATGTCCGGAACCTTGACTTCAATGCTTGCCATGTGTCTGTCTCCTCGTTCGGCCATCAGGCGTACAGCGGGTTGATCTTGTCGGCCTGGATGCCGTACTTGGCGATGGCTTCAGCCGCCTTGCTAGCCGGGATCTTGCCTTCGTCGGCCAGCGCCTTGAGCGCGGACAGCACGATGTAGTGGCGATCGATCTCGAAATGCTCGCGCAGGCGATTGCGGAAATCGCTGCGGCCAAAGCCGTCGGTGCCCAGCACGCGGTAGCTGCGGCCAGCCGGCACGAACGGACGGATCTGCTCGGCGTAGTTCTTCATGTAGTCGGTGGAGGCGATCACCGGGCCGCTGCTGCTTTCCAGCTGCTGCTGCACAAAGGACTTGCGCGGCGTTTCGGTCGGGTGCAGCAGGTTCCAGCGATCGGCGTCCTGGCCATCACGTGCCAGCTCATTGAAGCTCGGGCAGCTCCAGACGTCAGCAGCAATGCCCCAATCCTGGGCCAACAGTGCCTGGGCGGCAATGCTTTCGCGCAGGATGGTGCCGGAGCCGAGCAGCTGCACGCGCTGCGGCAGGCCTTCGGCGCCGGGCTTGCACAGGTACATGCCCTTGATGATCTGCTCTTCGGTGCCGGGCTGCAGGCCGGGCATGGCGTAGTTCTCGTTCAGCAGCGTCAGGTAGTAGAAGACGTTTTCCTGTTTCTCGACCATGCGCTTCAGGCCGTGCTGCATGATGACGCCGACTTCGTGCGCGAAGGTCGGGTCGTAGCTGACGCAGTTCGGGATCGTGCCGGCCAAGATATGGCTGTGACCGTCTTCGTGCTGCAAGCCTTCGCCGTTCAGCGTGGTACGGCCGGAAGTGCCACCCAGCAGGAAGCCGCGTGCCTGCATGTCACCCGCGGCCCAGGCCAGATCGCCGACGCGCTGGAAACCGAACATCGAGTAGTACACGTAGAACGGGATCATGATCCGGTTGTTGGTGCTGTAGCTGGTGGCGGCAGCGATCCAGCTGGCCATGCCGCCGGCTTCGTTGATGCCTTCCTGCAGGATCTGGCCGTCGGTCTGCTCCTTGTAGTACATCACCTGGTCGCGGTCGACCGGGGTGTAGTTCTGGCCTGCCGGGTTGTAGATACCGATCTGGCGGAACAGGCCTTCCATGCCGAAGGTGCGTGCCTCGTCGACCAGGATCGGCACCACGCGCGGGCCCAGGGCCTGGTCGCGCAGCAGCTGCGTCAGGAAACGCACGAAGGCTTGCGTCGTGCTGATCTCGCGGCCTTCGGCGGTAGGCTCGAGCACGGCCTTGAAGGTATCGAGCGACGGCACGGTGAAGTTTTCTTCGGCCTCGGCACGGCGCTTGGGCAGGTAGCCACCCAGCGCCTGGCGGCGCGCATGCAGGTACTGCATTTCCGGCGTGTCATCGGCCGGCTTGTAGTACGGGATGTTGGCCAGTTCGCTGTCGGGCACCGGGATGTTGAAACGGTCGCGCATGTAGCGCACATCGTCATCGGTCAGCTTCTTGGTCTGGTGCACGGTGTTCTTGCCTTCACCGGCCTTGCCCATGCCGTAGCCCTTGACGGTCTTGACCAGCAGCACGGTCGGCTGGCCCTTGTGGTTGTGCGCCGCATGGAAGGCAGCGTAAACCTTTTGCGGATCATGGCCGCCGCGACGCAGCGCCCAGATCTCGGCATCGGTCATGTGCTCGACCAGCTTGGCGGTCTCGGGATAACGGCCGAAGAAGTGCTTGCGCACGTAGGCGCCATCGTTGGCCTTGTAGGCCTGGTAATCACCGTCGACGACTTCCATCATCAGCTGGCGCAGCTTGCCGCTCTTGTCACGGGCCAGCAGCGGATCCCAGCTGCTGCCCCAGAGCAGCTTGATGACGTTCCAGCCGGAACCGCGGAATTCGCCTTCCAGCTCCTGCACGATCTTGCCGTTGCCACGCACCGGGCCATCCAGGCGCTGCAGGTTGCAGTTGATGACGAAGATCAGGTTGTCCAGCTTCTCGCGCGATGCCATGCTGATGGCGCCCAGACTTTCCACCTCGTCCATTTCGCCGTCGCCCAGGAACACCCAGACCTTGCGGTTTTCAGTATTGGCAATGCCACGCGCATGCAGGTACTTCAGGAAGCGTGCCTGGTAGATCGCCATCAGCGGGCCCAGGCCCATGGAGACGGTCGGGAACTGCCAGAAGTTGGGCATCAGCTTGGGGTGCGGGTAGCTGGACAGGCCATTGCCATCCACTTCCTGGCGGAAGTTGTCGAGCTGCTCTTCGGTCAGGCGGCCTTCCAGGTAGGCGCGCGCGTAGATGCCGGGGGAGCTGTGGCCCTGGATGTAGAGCAGGTCACCACCGTGCTCGCCGTTGTCGGCGTGCCAGAAGTGGTTGAAGCCGGCACCCAGCATGCTGGCCAGCGAGGCAAACGAGCCGATGTGGCCACCCAGGTCACCGCCGTCAGACGGGTTCAGGCGGTTGGCACGCACCACCATGGCCATGGCGTTCCAGCGCATGAAGGCGCGCAGGCGCTTTTCCAGCGCGATATTGCCCGGGCAGAAGGCTTCCTGGTCGGGTTCGATGGTGTTGACGTAACCGGTGCTGGCCGAGAACGGCAGATCAATGCTGTGCTGGCGGGCATGCTCCAGCAGGCCCTCCAGCAGAAAGTGGGCACGCTCCTTGCCCTCGCTTTCAATGACGGCGGACAGGGCGTCCAGCCATTCGCGTGTTTCTTGGGAATCAGTATCGTGGGGCAACTGGCCGCCAGCTTGCTGCGCGTCGGACATGCGGGTCTCCTTGTGGGTTGTTTCTGCGTATGGCTTTACACATTGTGTGCGCACACTTCGGGGAGTATGGCACAAGAAAACCCTTATTTTCAATATGTGGATATTGATTTCTTAATGTGAAATATGAATCGGTGAAATCCCGCATGGACTTCAGGCAAAGCCTGTATGCTTCTGCTTTTATCTCCTGTTGCCGCCCGTCCGGGCCATGCCTGCATGTCCAATCTCGTCCTTTCCTGGCTGTCCCTGCAGCCGCTGCGCCGCTGGTGGAGCGAGATGCCACAGCACCGCCAGGATCGCCTGGCCAGCCTGATTCCTCTGGTCGCCGTGATCCTGTTCGTGGTGGCCGTGGTCACGGCCATTACCTATCTGCGCATGGAAGAGCGCCAGAGCCAGCGCCAGTCGGTCCAGCATGCGGGCGAATACACGCGCCAGCAGATCCACGGCCGTCTGGCCGACCGGCTGGAACAGATCCGCGGCTTTGCCCAATACGTGATGACACAGCCTGACGGCGCCACGATTTCCAACGAGCAGGTCAGCAAGCTGCTGTCGGTCGCCCCGGAGATCCGCAGCATGACCCTGGTCGATGTCAAGGGCCGTGTGCACGACAACTTCACTGCCGGATCGCCCCACCATTCGGATGCGCTGCCGCTGGACACCGCCTTGCCACAACCCGCGGAGCATGCCCTGCTGCAACAGGTGATGCGCACCCATCTGCCGGTCTACCGCGTCATTGCTACCGGCAGCCACAACGACACCTGGCTGGGCCTGATGCTGCCACTGACGCGAGGCGACAGCGTGGTCGGTGCGCTGTATGTACGCTACAGCCTGTCCGCCCTGGCCTACCAGGCGATTCCGTCCGAGATCTTCGTCAAGTACGCGCTCGCCCTGCTGGACAACGAGGGACGCGTGCTGCTTGGCAATCCGGATTCGCGCCAGCAGGACCGCACCTGGCTGGATCGCCACTTTGACTGGATCAGCAACAGCCTGTCCCCTCAGGTCTACACGACACCGCTGTCCCGCACCGACAACTCGCTGGTGCTGCGGGTGCAGCCCTACGATTCCGGCAGCGCCATGGCGGACAACGCGCTGTTCCTGATGGTGCTGGGCCTGAGCCTGCTGACCGGCCTGACGCTGTTCATGAACTGGAAGTACCTGCGCGGTCGCCAGCGTTCGCAGCGCGCCCTCGAAACCGAGACCAACTTCCGCCGCGCGATGGAAAACTCCATGCTGATCGGCATGCGCGCGCTGGATCTGGAGGGCCGCATCACCTATATCAATACCGCCTTCTGCAGCATGACCGGCTGGAGCGAGGATGAGCTGATTGGCCAGTTGCCGCCCTACCCGTTCTGGCATCCCGAAGACTACGCACGCCACGAGAAGACCCTGCAGGAGACGATGCAGGACAATATTCCGCGCGGCGGCTACGAGATGCGCGTGCTGCGCAAGAACGGCTCCACCTTTGAGGCGCGCATGTACATGTCGCCGCTGGTCGGCCTGGATGGCATCCAGACCGGCTGGATGACCTCGATGACGGACATCACCGAATCGAACCGCTTCAAGCGCCAGCTGACCGCCGCTTACGAGCGCTTCACGCGCGTGCTGGATGCGCTGGAGGTGACTGTCTCTGTCGCACCGCTGGGCGGCCACGAACTGCTGTTTGCCAACCGCGCCTACCGCCAGGTATTTGGCGAAGACCAGGGTACCAGCGCCCACCTGCAACTGCTGGCGCTGGCCGGCAAGCCGGTCACCCAGGCGCCACAGGACGGGGCTCTGCAGCACGAACCCAGCAACAACACCGAAGTCTTTGTGCCGAGACTGAACCGCTGGTTCGAGGTGCGCACACGCTATCTGGAATGGGTCGATGGCCGGCTGGCGCAGCTGGTCACGGCCAACGACATCACGGCACGCCGCCAGGCCGAGGACACCAGCGCCCAGCACGAGGCGCGCGCGCAGGCAGCAGCGCGGCTGGTGACCATGGGCGAGATGGCGTCCAGCGTGGCGCACGAACTGAACCAGCCGCTGACCGCCATCAACAACTACTGCAATGGCATCGTCAGCCGACTGGAGCGCGGCCAGATGGACGAGGACAGCCTGAAGATCGCGATCCGCAAGACCGCGCAGCAGGCGACCCGCGCCGGCCAGGTGATCCAGCGCATCCGCAACTTCGTCAAGCGCAGCATGCCCAATTACTCGCCGACCCGGGTCGAGGAAATCGTCACCGATGCGGTGGAGCTGGTGGATATCGAGATGCGACGACGCCAGGTGCGGCTGGTGCAACAGATGGCACCAGACCTGCCCGAGCTGGTGATGGACCGCATCCTGATCGAGCAGGTGCTGATCAACCTGCTGAAGAACGCAGCCGAATCGATTGACCTGGGCCAGCTGCCGCCGGAACGCCGTGAAGTCAGGCTGCAGGTACAGCGCGCCGTGCGCGAGGGCCGACCGGTGGTGGAGTTCGTGATCGAGGACAAGGGCACCGGCATGTCGGATGAAACGCTGCAGCACGTGTTCGAGGCCTTCTACTCCACCAAGGCGGAGGGCATGGGCA
The DNA here is from genome assembly GCA_012729605.1 of Ramlibacter sp. Classification (GTDB taxonomy): domain Bacteria; phylum Pseudomonadota; class Gammaproteobacteria; order Burkholderiales; family Burkholderiaceae_C; genus Brachymonas; species Brachymonas wangyanguii. The sequence goes on from JAAYCV010000138.1 coordinate 9,632, forward strand.
TCGGCCTGAACCTGTGTCGCAGCATCGTAGAGTCCCACCACGGGCGTTTGCACGCGCAGAACATTTACAATGAATCAGAGACGGAGGTTGTGGGTTGCCGGTTTACTTTCTGGATTCCGGTGCCCGCCAACCCCGAGCAGTAAATAGCACAACTACAGACACAAGAGAGACCATGAGCTTGATTCCGGAAAAAGGCACTATTTACGTTGTAGATGATGATGAAGGCGTGCGCGACTCCCTGCAGTGGCTACTGGAGGGCAAGGGTTACCGCGTGCGCTGCTTCGACTCTGCCGAAAGCTTCCTGACCCGCTACGATCCGCGCGAGGTGGCCTGCCTGTTCGCCGATATCCGCATGGGCGGCATGAGCGGCCTGGAGCTGCAGGATCGCCTGCTGGAGCGCAAGTCGCCGCTTCCCATCGTCTTCATCACCGGCCATGGCGATGTACCGATGGCGGTTGAAACCATGAAGAAAGGCGCACTCGACTTCATCCAGAAGCCGTTCCGCGAGGAAGAGCTCGAGGCCCTGGTCGAGAAGATGCTCAAGTCCGCGCAAAGCAGCTTTGCGGAACACCAGATGGCCAGCACGCGTGAATCGCTGCTGGGCAAGCTGACCAACCGCGAAGCCCAGGTGCTGGAACGCATCGTCGCCGGCCGCCTGAACAAGCAGATTGCCGATGACCTGAACATCAGCATCAAGACGGTGGAAGCGCATCGCGCCAACATCATGGAAAAGCTCAACGCCAATACCGTGGCCGACCTGCTCAAGGTGGCCCTGGGGTCCAGCGCCAACAAGGCCTGATACCGTACCCTCCCCCCGCAGTCCGCTGCGGGTTTTTCTTTTTTTCTACTACCGATTCCGCACATGACAGCACAGATCATCGATGGCAACGCCCTTTCCCGACAGCTCCGCACCGAAGTGGCCAAACGTGCCGCCGCGCTCAAGGCGCGTGGCGTGACGCCGGGCCTGGCCGTGATCCTGGTGGGTGACAACCCGGCCAGCCAGGTCTATGTGCGCAACAAGGTCAAGGCCTGCGAAGACAACGGCCTGCATTCCGTGCTCGAAAAATACGAGGCCACGATGAGCGAAGCCGAGCTGCTGGCGCGCGTCGAGGCACTGAACAACGATCCGTCCATCCACGGCATCCTGGTGCAGCTGCCGCTGCCGGCGCATATTGATGCGCAAAAGGTGATCGAGGCGATCAGCCCGGCCAAGGACGTGGACGGCTTCCATATCGCCAGTGCCGGCGCGCTGATGACCGGCATGCCCGGCTTCCAGCCCTGCACGCCCTACGGCTGCATGAAGATGCTGGACAGCATCGGCTACGACCTGCGCGGCAAGCACGCGGTGGTGATCGGCCGCAGCAATATCGTCGGCAAGCCGATGGCGCTGATGCTGCTGTCGCGCAGCGCCACCGTCACCATCTGCCACAGCGCCACCACTGACCTGAAGGCGCAGACGCTGCAGGCCGACGTGATCGTTGCTGCCGTGGGCAAGCGCAACGTGCTGACCGCCGACATGGTGAAGTCGGGCGCAGTGGTGATCGACGTGGGCATGAACCGCAACGACGAAGGCAAGCTGTGCGGCGACGTCGATTTTGACGGCGTGAAGGAAGTGGCGGGCTACATCACGCCAGTGCCGGGCGGCGTCGGCCCGATGACCATCACCATGCTGCTGGTCAACACCATCGAATCGGCCGAACGCGCAGCCGCATAAGCCAGCCAGTGGGCAGGGTTGCGGGCATGACCGGCTTGAAGCGCCGGATTTTGCCCCTACACTGCCCTACATGACGACCACCAACTCCGCTTCCAACCCCCTCCTCCAGTTCGATGGCCTGCCCCTGTTTGACCAGGTGCAGCCCGAACACGTGCAACCCGCCATCGAGCAGCTGCTGGCGGCGGCCGACCAGGCGCTGAGCACGGTCACGGCCGATGATTTTCCGGCCGATTGGCTGCAGCTCTCCGCCACCTTGGACGTGGCCACCGAACGCCTGGGTCGCGCCTGGGGCACGGTCGGCCACCTCAAGAGCGTATGTGACACGCCCGAGCTGCGCGCCGCCTACAACGCCATGCTGCCGGCGATTTCCGACTACTGGACCCGTCTGGGTGCCGACGAACGCCTGTATGCCAAGTACAAGGCGATCGATGCCGCCACGCTGACGGCGGAACAGCAGCAGGCGCTGAAGAATGCGCTGCGCGGCTTCGTGCTCAGCGGTGCCGAACTGCAGGGCGCCGACAAGCAGCGTTACGCCGAGATCCAGGAGCGCATGGCGACGCTGGTGCAGAAGTTCAGCGAAAATGCGCTGGACGCCACCGACAGCTGGGCGCTGTACGTCAACGCCGACGAGCTGGACGGCGTGCCGCAGGACGTGATCGATGCCACCCGCGCTGCCGCCGAGGCCGAAGGCCGCGATGGCCACAAGCTGACACTGAAGCTGCCGGTCTATCTGCCGCTGATGCAGTTTGCCCACAGCAGCGCGCTGCGCGAAAAACTCTACCGCGCCTACACCACGCGTGCCTCGGACCAGGCCGAAGGAGATGGCCAGCAGTTTGACAACTCGGCGATCATGGCCGAGATCCTGGCGCTGCGCCAGGAAGAATCGCGGCTGCTGGGCTACCGCAACTTTGCCGAAGTCTCGCTGGTACCCAAGATGGCTGACACGCCAGACCAGGTGATTGCCTTTTTGCGCGACCTGGCTGCCAAGGCACGTCCGCATGCCGAACGCGATGTCGCGGATCTGCGCCAGTTTGCGCGCGAGCAGCTGGGACTGGACGATCCGCAACCCTGGGACTGGACCTATATCAGCGAAAAGCTCAAGGAGGCGCGCTATGCCTTCAGCGAGCAGGAGGTGAAACAGTATTTCACCGCGCCCAAGGTGATGGCCGGCCTGTTCCGCATCGTCGAGACGCTGTTCGACCTGAAGATCACGCGCGACCAGGCACCGGTCTGGCATGACAGCGTCGAGTTCTACCGGCTCGAACGCGACGGCCAGCTGGTGGGCCAGTTCTACCTGGATCCGCCGGCGCGCAACGGCAAGCGTGGCGGTGCCTGGATGGACGGCGTGCGCGACCGCTGGCAGCGCCCGGACACCCCACAGCTGCAGACACCGATTGCGCATCTGGTGTGCAACTTTGCCGCCGGCGTCAACGGCAAGCCGCCGCTGCTCACGCACGATGACGTGATCACGCTGTTCCACGAAGCCGGCCACGGCCTGCACCACATGCTCACGCGCATCAACGAGCACGATGTCTCCGGCATCAACGGCGTGGAGTGGGATGCGGTAGAGCTGCCGAGCCAGTTCATGGAAAACTTCTGCTGGGAATGGCATGTGCTGCAGAACATGACGGCACACGTCGATAGTGGCGAGCCGCTGCCGCGCGAGCTGTTCGAGCGCATGCTGGCGGCCAAGAACTTCCAGAGCGGCATGCAGACGCTGCGCCAGGTGGAATTTGCCCTGTTCGACATGCTGCTGCACAGCCAGGCAACAGCGCCGGAGGACGTGATGCCGCTGCTGCGCCAGGTGCGCGAGGAAGTGGCCGTGCTGCCGACACCGCCCTACAACCGTATGTCGCACACCTTCAGCCACATCTTTGCCGGTGGCTACGCAGCCGGCTACTACAGCTACAAGTGGGCCGAGGTGCTGAGTGCCGATGCCTATGCCGCCTTCGAGGAAACCGCGGCTGCCGACGGCAGCCCGGACCCGGCCACGGCACGCCGCTACCGCGAGCAGATCCTGGAAATGGGCGGCAGCCGCCCGGCCATGGAGTCGTTCAAGGCATTCCGGGGTCGTGAGCCTTCGGTGGACGCCCTGCTGCGCCACCAGGGCATGGCAGACACGGCAGTCGCCGCCTGAACGCCATGGGCACCGCGAACCTGCGGGAAAACGGTGCCCGATTTTTCTTGCATTGCAACGTTTCATGGCCGACAGGGATGCCTATAATTACGGATGTATCCTTACCAGGTCATACACACCTCACAAGGGCTCCCTGACGCCGGCCGGATGTAACTGCCGGCTTTTTTGTCCCTACACATTTTCGATTGACGACCATGGCACAGATTGCATCCCTAGACGATTTCCTGATCAAGCTCCGCAAGCGCGACCCCCAGCAGCCGGAATTCCTGCAAGCCGTCCACGAAGTGCTGGGCAGCCTGTGGCCGTTTATCGAAAAGAACCCGCGCTATGGCCAGCAAGGCCTGCTGGAGCGCCTGTGCGAACCCGAGCGCGTGATCCAGTTCCGCGTGACCTGGATGGACGACCAGGGCCAGGTGCAGGTCAACCGTGCCTTCCGCATCCAGCACAACAACGCCATCGGCCCGTACAAGGGCGGCATGCGCTTCCACCCGTCCGTCAACTTGTCGATCCTGAAGTTCCTGGCGTTTGAGCAGACCTTCAAGAACGCGCTGACCACGCTGCCCATGGGCGGCGGCAAGGGCGGCTCCGACTTCGACCCCAAGGGCCGCAGCGATGCCGAAGTGATGCGCTTCTGCCATGCGCTGATTTCCGAGTTGTACCGCCACATCGGCCCCGATACCGACGTGCCGGCTGGCGACATCGGTGTGGGTGCGCGTGAAGTCGGTTACATGAACGGCATGATGAAGAAGCTGACCAATATCAACGGTACTGTCTTCACCGGCCGTGGCCTGTCCTTTGGCGGCAGCCTGATCCGCCCGGAAGCCACCGGCTACGGCCTGGTCTACTTCGTCGAGGCCATGCTGAACCACGCTGGCAAGTCCATGGAAGGCATGACGGTGTCGGTCTCCGGCTCCGGCAACGTGGCGCAGTACGCCATCGAGAAGTCCATGCACCACGGTGCCAAGGTCGTGACCTGCTCCGACTCTGACGGCACGGTCTACGATGCCGACGGCTTCAACCCGGAAAAGCTGCAGGCCCTGATGGAGCTGAAGAACGTCAAGCGTGGCCGCCTGACCGAGTTTGCCGATGCCTTTGGCCTGGAATACCACGCCGGCAAGAAGCCCTGGCATATCCCGGTCGATATCGCCCTGCCCTGCGCCACCCAGAACGAACTGGGCGGTGACGACGCGCGCGAGCTGGTGAAGAACGGCGTGAGCTGCGTGGCCGAAGGTGCCAACATGCCGAGCACGCTGGACGCGATCGACGTGTTCCTGGAGTCCGGCGTGCTGTATGCGCCGGGCAAGGCCAGCAACGCCGGTGGCGTGGCCGTCTCCGGCCTGGAAATGGCCCAGGGCGCGCAGCGCCTGTACTGGGGCGCGCCGGAAGTGGATGCCCGCCTGCAGGAAATCATGAAGGATATCCATATCAGCTGCGTGCAGCACGGCGCGGAAAACGGCAACACGGCACCGCGCAGCCGCGTCAACTACGTGAACGGCGCCAACATCGCCGGCTTCGTGAAAGTGGCTGACGCCATGCTGGGCCAAGGCGTTATCTGATCTCGTTCAGCGCCTGAACCCATCCCGTCCGTGGAGTTGATCCCGGACGGGATTTTTTTCGTCCATACTCAGTATTGCAGCGTTTCCACACCCTGTTCGGTGCCGAGCAAGCAGACCGTCGCCTTCTGGTGCGCAAACACACCGACGGTGATCACGCCAGGCCACTGGTTGACTTCGCTCTCGAAAGCCAGCGGGTCACGGATCTGCAGGCCATGCACGTCCAGAATGTGCTGGCCGTTGTCGGTGACCAGCGGTGCACCGTCCTTTTCGCGCACCGTGGCCTGGCCACCCAGGGCGGCAAAGCGTTCGACCAGTCGGCCAGTGGCCATCGGGATGATCTCGACCGGCAACGGAAACTGGCCCAGCACCGCGACGCGCTTGCTGGCATCGGCAATGCAGATGAAACGGCGGCTTTGCGCGGCGACGATTTTTTCGCGCGTCAGGGCCGCGCCGCCGCCCTTGATCATGTAGCCCTGGCCATCGATCTCGTCGGCACCATCGATATAGACATCGAGTTCGCCGGCTTCGCTGGCCGAAAACACCGGAATGCCGAGCGCTTCCAGGCGCTGTGTCGAGGCCAGAGAACTGCTGACCGCGCCCTTGATCTGGTCCTTCATGCCAGCCAGGGCATCGATGAACTTGTTGACGGTGGAGCCGGTACCGACGCCGACAATCGTGCCGGGTGTGACGTAGGCCAGCGCCGCCTGGCCAACCAGGGTCTTGAGTTCATCTTGTGTCATGTGGGTTTCCTGCCGTGGATTTGGGACAATAGGGAGATGCGATCACGCTGATCGCACAACTGCACATTATCGTTCTTCCATGGCACTGATTCCCTACTCCCTGTCGCGCGCGGCCCTGTTCAGCATGGACGCTGAAGCGGCCCATGAATTCACCATCAGCTCCCTGTCGCGCCTGCAGCACACGCCGCTGCGCTGCACCTTCTCCCAGCCCTTTGTCAATGATCCGGTGACGCTGTGTGGCCTGCGTTTTCCGAACCGCGTCGGCCTGGCTGCTGGCCTGGACAAGAACGCCGAGTGCATTGCCGCCTGGGAAGCCATGGGCTTCGGCTTTGTCGAAGTCGGCACGGTGACACCCAAGGGCCAGCCGGGCAACCCCAAGCCGCGCATGTTCCGCCTGCCGCAATCGGAGGCGCTAATCAACCGCATGGGCTTCAACAACCATGGCCTGGAGGCCTTTATCCGCAATGTGCAGCGCACCCGTCCGGCCGGCAGCAAGCGCCTGCTTGGCCTGAACATTGGCAAGAATGCCAGCACGCCGATCGAGCAGGCAGCGGACGACTATCTGGCCGGCCTGGAAGGCGTCTACCCCTGGGCCGATTACGTCACCGTCAACATCAGCAGCCCGAACACGCAGAACCTGCGCGCGCTGCAGAGTGACGAGGCGCTGGATGCGCTGCTCGACACGCTGATGGAGCGCCGCGAACAACTGGCGCAGCAACATGGCAAGCACAAGCCGCTGTTCATCAAGATCGCACCGGATCTGGAACAGGAACAGATTGCGCTGATTGCCAGCACGCTGCGCCGTTACGGCATGACCGCCGATGGCCGCCATGGTGGTCGTCTGGGCGTGATTGCCACCAATACCACCATCAGCCGCGAAGCCGTGCAGGGCCAGCCGCATGCCGATGAGGCCGGTGGCCTGAGCGGTCGTCCGGTGTTCGAGAAGAGCAACCATGTGGTCCGCGAGCTGCGCACGGCACTGGGCCCGGATTTTCCGATCATCGGTGCCGGCGGCATCATGAGCGGCGCCGATGCGCGTGCCAAGCGCGCTGCCGGCGCCGACGTGGTGCAGGTATTTACCGGCCTGATCTATCGCGGTTCAGCGCTGGTGCGCGAAGTGGCCGAGGCGCTGCACCAGGCTTGAAGCCTGGCGGACCGGAATCAGTCGTCCTGGCGCAGCCGCAAGCGATAGCGCTCGCCCATGGCCGTGCCGTCGGCATCGATCTGCTGCAACTGGCCGGCCTGATAGGCAAAGCGGCGGTACTCGCCATCACGGTCCAGCTGCAGCATGGAGCGATCGGCGCTCCAGCTGGCCTGGCCGCGCTGGATCACCGGCAGCGCACTGACGGTTTCGCGCTTCATGCTCAGGATATAGCTGCCGTCCTCGTACAGTGACAGCAGCGTGCGGATGCCAGGACAATCGGTACACGGCAGGCTGCCGGAATAATGTCCCACCCAGCTGATGTCGTTGGCAGCGGGCTGGGGTGCAGCGGGCGATATCGGCTCCACGCGGATATCCTGTACCGGCGTGACCACCACCTCGGCGTCTGGCGTGCGCGGCGCAGGCGGCACCTGCGGCGTACTCTGGTTGAGGACTGGCGCAGGGCCACTGCCGCCACGCAAGGGCGGCCAGTCCGGGTTATCCAGCGATACCGTGGTACATCCTGCCAGCCAGAGCGAACCCAGGGCCAGCATCCATCCCGTGCGCAGCGTGCGTTTGGCATGGCTCATGGTGCAATCTCCTTTACGACTTTGACAGCTGTTGTCTTGCTGCCATTGTGACATCTGGCGGGCAGCGTGGCCGCCCATTCATGCGATCGGCGTGAGCTTGGCCACGGCCAGAGCCAGCCACTTGACCCCGTGGCGCGGAAAATTGATCTTGGCCTTGGCATCGCTGCCACTGCCTTCAATCAGCAGCACATCGCCTTCGCCAAACTTGGTGTGGAACACGCGCATGCCCTTGCGCAGGCCATGTCCATCTTCCTGCTTGCGCGGGATCTCGGCTGCCGGCAGGCCGACCGACTGGCGCACCTCCTGGTTCCACTGCTCGTCGCCGTCCTGGCGCCAGCGGCCCGGCATGGCATCGGCAAAACCGCTGCGTTGCGGCGTGATCCATTTCAGGCACTCCTCGGGCAGTTCGTCGAGGAAGCGGCTGCGGATGTGATAGCGCGTCTGGCCGTGCAGCATGCGCGTTTGCGCATGGCTCAGGTAGAGGCGCTGGCGCGCCCGCGTGATGGCCACATACATCAGGCGGCGTTCCTCTTCCAGGCCGTCGAAATCGTTCATGGCGTTTTCATGTGGGAACAAGCCTTCTTCCAGGCCGCTGATGAACACCACGTCAAACTCCAGGCCCTTGGCGGCGTGCACCGTCATCAGCTGCACCGCGTCCTGGCCTGCCTGAGCCTGGTTGTCGCCGGCCTCGAGTGCGGCGTGGGTCAGGAAGGCGGCCAGCGGCGACAGGGTTTCACCATCGGGCAGCACGGCCTCCTCCCCTTCGACCACGGTGGCATCGACCGGGCGCATGTCCATCGGCTGCAGGCCGGCGCTTTCGCGGCCAAAGCCCTCGATGCTGACGAAGCTCTCGGCGGCGTTGACCAGTTCCTGCAGGTTCTCGATGCGGTCGGCGCCATCGCGCTCGTTGCCATAATGTTCCAGCAAGCCACTGTGCTCCAGCACCAGCTCGACGATCTGCTTCAGGCTCAGGTCGGCCGACTGTTCGCGCATGGCGTCGATCTTGGCGACAAAGGACGCCAGATTGGCACCAGCCTTGCCAGGCACCAGCGCTATCGCATCGGTCAAGGCACTTTGCTGGCCACGTGCCGCATCCTGCAGTTGCTCCAGCGTGCGCGCGCCAATGCCGCGCGCCGGGAAGTTGACCACGCGCATGAAGCTGGTGTCGTCGCGCGGGTTGTCCAGCAGGCGCAGATAGGCCAGCGCGTGCTTGATCTCGGCGCGCTCGAAAAAGCGCAGGCCGCCGTAGACGCGGTACGGCATGCTGGCATTGAACAGCGTGGATTCGATCACGCGGCTCTGCGCGTTGCTACGGTAGAGAATCGCGATTTCCTTGCGCGAACGGCCGTCGGCCACCAGCTGGCGGATTTCATCGACGATCCAGCGCGCTTCGGACAGGTCACTCGCCTGCTCCATCACGCGCACCGGCTCGCCTGCGCCCTGGTCGGTACGCAGGTTCTTGCCGAGGCGGCGCTTGTTGTGGCTGATCAGCACGTTGGCGCTGTCCAGGATGTTGCTGTAGCTGCGGTAGTTCTGCTCCAGCTTGATCTGGTGCTGCACCTTGAGCTCGGTAACGAAATCGTTCATGTTGCCAACGCGCGCACCGCGGAAGGCGTATATGCTCTGGTCGTCATCGCCCACGGCCAGCACGGCATTGGCCGGCACGCCTTCCTTGCCGTCCGATACCAGCTGCTTGAGCCAGAGATATTGCAGGCGGTTGGTGTCCTGGAATTCGTCCACCAGGATATGGCGGAAGCGGCGCTGGTAGTGCTGGCGCACCAGCGGATAGTCGCGCAGGATCTCGTAGCTGCGCAGCATCAACTCTCCAAAGTCGACCACGCCTTCGCGCTGACACTGTTCCTCGTAGAGCTGGTAGATCTCGGCCTTGCGGCGGCTTTCGCCATCGTGCACCGGAACATCGCCGGGGCGCATGCCCTCTTCCTTGCAGCCGCTGATAAACCACTGCATCTGCTTGGCAGGAAACTGGTCATCCGATACGCCATGCTGCTTGTAGAGGCGCTTGATGGCGGAGAGCTGGTCTTGCGTATCGAGGATCTGGAAACCCTGCGGCAGGCCGGCGACCTGGTAGTGCGCGCGCAGAAAGCGGTTGCACAGGCCGTGGAAAGTGCCGATCCACATGCCGCGCACGTTCAGCGGCAGCATCGCCGACAGGCGCGCGTTCATCTCCTTGGCCGCCTTGTTGGTAAAGGTCACCGCCATCAAGCCGCCGGGCGAAACGCGCTGCTGTTGCAGCAGCCAGGCGATACGCGTGGTCAGCACGCGCGTCTTGCCGGAGCCAGCGCCGGCCAGGATCAGGGCGTGTTCATCGGGCAAGGTGACGGCACGGCGCTGCTCGGGATTGAGTCCGTGCAGCAACTTGTCGTCAGTGGGTGGCGGGGCAAAGGAGGAGAGATCGTCGAACAGGGAAGACATCCCGCTATTGTAGGTACAAAGCGTTCGTCATGCGGCCCTGGCAGCTGCTGTCCATGCAGATGGCAGCGACATCGCTGCCCTGCCCTGCAGGCGCAAAAAAAGCCGGTCACCTTGCAGTGACCGGCTCTTGTCAGATCGGGATCAGGCTATCCGTTGACGGCCTGTTGGCAGCAGATCAGTAGCGGTTGCCGCCACCGTTGCCGCGACGCGGGCCACCGGCCGGCTTGCGCCATTCGCCGTGGGCGGGACGGCCTTCACGCGTGGCGGTATCACCACCACGACGGCCACCGGCGTGACCAGCGGTTGCCGGACGCGGCTTGCGTGCCGGTGCATCACCGAAGCCGCCGCCAAAACCACGCTCCTGACCCTGGCCGAAGCCACGCTCGCGCTGCTGGAAACCGCGATCACCTCGATCCTGCTGGAAGCCACGGTCATTGCCAAAGCCGCGATCACGCTGCTGGAAACCACGTTCCTGACGGTCCTGGGCAAACTCGCGCTCGCCACCGAAACCGCCACGCTCCTGGCGGAAGCCACCACGATCGCCGCCGCCGAAACGGTTGTCCTGGCCAAAGCCGCCACGTTCGCGACCACCACCAAAGGAGCGCTTGCCGCCGCGGCCGCCATGGCCCGGGCCACCGGCGCGACCCTTGCCCTTGGGCGGGTGACGCGTGGGCGTGCGCTGCTCGGGCTCCATGCCCGGGATCACGGCCGTCATCAGCGGCTGCTGGGTGAATTCCTCGATGTCCCAGATGCGGAAACGGTCGCGGAATTCGGCAAAGCTGACAGCGATACCGCTGCGGCCGGCACGGCCGGTACGGCCAATGCGGTGCGTATAGTCCTCGGCCTTCATCGGCAGGCCGAAGTTGAACACGTGGGTGATGCTGGGCACGTCGATACCGCGTGCGGCCACGTCAGTTGCCACCAGGAACTGGATCTTGCCCTGGCGCAGCGCCTGCAGGCGGCGGTTGCGCAGGCCCTGGCTCAGGGCGCCGTGCAGTGCAACAGCAGCGAAACCAGCCTGTTGTAGGTCTTCGGCCAGGCCGTCACATTCGATCTGGGTGCTGGCAAACACGATCGCCTGCTCGATGGCGGGATCACGCAGCCAATGGTCCAGCATGGCACGCTTGTGCGCGAAGTTGTCAGCCCAGTAGAGCTTCTGCTCGATCTGGCTGTGCTTCTGCTGCGGCGTGTCGATCTGGATCTTCTGCGGCTCGCGCATGACGCGGGTAGCCAGCTGCTGGATGCGCGGCGCAAACGTGGCGCTGAACATCATGGTCTGGCGGCGCTCGGCGGTCAGGGCGTGGATTTCAGCCAGGTCTTCGGCAAAGCCCAGGTCCAGCATGCGGTCGGCTTCGTCCACCACCAGGAACTGCACTTTTTCCAGCTTGATCTGCATGCTGCGCTGCAGGTCCAGCAGGCGGCCCGGGGTGGCTACCACCAGGTCGGCGTTCTGCAGGCGGGCGATCTGGATCGCGTAAGGCATGCCACCCACCACGTGGGCAATGCGCAGGCCCTTGCAATGCTTGACCAGGTCAATCGCGTCATGGGCGACCTGTTGCGCCAGTTC
>JAAYCV010000139.1 GCA_012729605.1 Ramlibacter sp.
ACCAACCAGGTCCTCCTTGAGCACGAAGGCCAGTTCGGCTTCGGCACGCGGCTGGATCATCTGGCTCAAGTCGATGGTGTCGCCATCCTCGAACACCATGCCGGAGGTCAGGATGCCGAAATCAGGCTGGTAGACACCGAGAAATTCCTGCACCGGCTTGCTGGTGGCGCCAATCTTCTTGCCAACCACGGTTTCACCAGCCTGCAGGCGACGTGCGACAAAGCGCTCCTGGATACGGTAGGCGTCCTCGATCGTGATGTCAGGCTCTCGCGGCAACAGGTGCGGGATGCGTTCGCGCGTGAGGAAGGCCTGATACAGCACGTCACCGTAGGCGTTGATCTTGTTCTCGTCCATGAGTCATCCTCAAAGCTTGACGCAGACGTTGCGCGTTTCAGTGTAGAACTCGAGTGAGTGCACACCACCCTCACGGCCGATACCCGATTGCTTGGAACCGCCAAACGGTGTGCGCAGGTCACGCAGGAACCAGCTGTTGATCCAGGTAATGCCTACCTCGATACGGGCCGCCATGCGGTGGGCGCGCGTCAGGTTGGTAGTCCAGATGGTGGTGGACAGACCGTAGTCGTTGGCATTGGCCAGCTGTACCACCTCGTCTTCGCTGTCGAACGGACGGATATGGCAGCAGGGACCGAAGATTTCTTCCTGCACCACGGCCGCCGTTTCAGGCAGGCCAGTCCAGATCGTCGGCTGCACCCAGTGACCAGCGGCCAGCTCGGCCGGCACCTCGGGCACACCACCACCGGTCACCACGGTCGCGCCCTCTTCCACCGCCTTGGCGTAATAGGACATGACTTTTTCCTTGTGCTCGGCGCTGATCAGCGGGCCGTAGTTGGCATTCGGGTCATCCGGACGGCCGAACTTGACCGCTTCGGCCTTGTCCTTCAGTGCGTTGACGAATTTCTCGAAAATCGGGCGCTCGACATAGACACGTTCGGTGCCCAGGCAGACCTGACCGGAGTTCAGGAAGGCAGAACGGAAGATGCCATCGACGGCGGCGTCAAAATCGGCATCGGCAAACACGATGCCGGCGTTCTTGCCGCCCAGCTCAAAGGACACATCGCGCATGCCCTTGGCCGCCGCCGACATGATGGCGGTACCGGTACGGGTCTCGCCGGTAAAGGTGATGGCATCGACCTTGGGGTGATGCGTCAGGAATTCGCCGGCAGAATCCGGACCAAAGCCATGAATCACGTTGAACACGCCCTTGGGGATGCCGACGCTGTTCATCACTTCGCCCAACAGCGTGGTGGTCAGCGGCGTTTCCTCGGACGGCTTGACAACCACGGTGTTGCCACAGGCCAGCGCCGGGCCGACCTTCCAGGTCATCAGCAGGAACGGTGCGTTCCACGGTGCGATCACGCCGACCACGCCCTTGGGCACGCGGATCGCGTAATTGAGCGCACCACGGCCGTCCGGCGTATCCATGCGGAAGGATTCGGACGGCACGTTCTTGATCACATCGGCAAACACCTTGAAGTTGGCGGCACCGCGCGGAATGAAGGCGTGCGTCATGACATGGCGTGGCTGGCCGGTATCGGCCATTTCGGCATCCACGAAATCCTCGAAACGGCGCGTGATCTCGTTGGCCACGCCATACAGCAGATCCACGCGCTGCTCCATGGTCAGTGCACCCCACTCGCCATGCAGTGCCTGGCGCGCCGCCATGACGGCACGATCCACATCGGCACGGCCGGCTTCATGCACACTGGCGATGACCTGGTTGGTCAGCGGCGAACGCTTATCGAAGGTCTTGCCCTCCGCACCCACGACGAATTCGCCATTGATGAAATTCTTGATATTTTGCATTGTCAATCCTGGTTGTGTCCGTCCAGAAAATCAGATGGACTTGAAAAGTGGGCTACGCACCTGCTGCGCATCGGCGGCCGAGAGGAACTTCTCGGTGTAGATATCGCGCTCGAACAGGCGGCCCTGCATCAGCGTGGAAATACAAGCTTCGATCATCAGCGGCGGGCCGCACAGATAGGCCTTGCTGCCACGGAAATCGTTGTTGAAATGGTCCTTGGCGGCTTCGTGCACAAAACCACGGAAGCCTTGCCAATCAGAGCCTTCGGGCTCGTGCGACAACGCCGGGACATAGCTGAAGTTGGGGTGCTTCTCGGCCAGGGCCAGGAATTCGTCGTGGTAGTAGAGTTCCTCGCGGCAACGCTGGCCATACACCAGGGCCATCGGCTTGTCGAAACCCTCTTCCAGCAGATCGAGAATCATGGAGCGCGGGCTGGACAGGCCG
>JAAYCV010000140.1 GCA_012729605.1 Ramlibacter sp.
CCACGGCCATGGAAGAAGCTGACCTTGTTCTTCTTGAACAGGTACAGGATGCCATCGTTGTTCTGCTTCACGATGTCGTCCTTGCGGCCGATCATCTTGGCCACGTCCATCTTCACGTCCTTGGCGCTGATGCCGTGGTCGGCAAAGTGCAGGTTGGCGTGCTCGAAGTGCTCGGAGCTCTGCAGCAGTGCCTTGGAGGGAATGCAACCGACGTTGGTGCAGGTACCACCCGGTGCCGGGCCGCCCTTGCCGTTGGTCCAGGCATCGATACAGGCAACCTTCTTGCCCAGTTGTGCTGCACGGATGGCAGCGATATAGCCGCCGGGACCGGCGCCGATGACGATAACATCGAATTGAGTGCTCATGTTGATCTCCGTTTCACACTGCAGGCTCAGTGTGCAAGCTTGAGGGTGATGACACCGCCGACAATCAGGGCTACGCCCACGAATCGCACCAGCGAGGCCGGATCGCCAAAAAACATCACCCCGATCAGAAAGGTGCCAGCGCCACCGATTCCGGTCCATACCGCATAGGCGGTACCGATCGGAATCTCGCGCTGTGCCATCCAGAGCAGGACACCGCTCAGTGCCATCGAAATAATGGCGCCGACGATGCCGCTGATCCGGTATTCGGCTTGTTGCGACAGCTTGAATCCGAGTGGCCAGCCGATCTCGAAGACACCGGCCAGCAGCAGGTAGACCCAGGCCATCGCAGACTGTCTATCAGATGTCGAACAGCAGGCGGGCCGGATCTTCCAGCGCTTCCTTCATGGCGACCAGGCCCAGCACGGCTTCGCGGCCATCGATGATGCGGTGGTCGTAGGACATGGCCAGATAGTTCATCGGGCGCACCACGACCTGGCCGTTCTCGACCACGGCGCGATCCTTGGTGGCGTGCACGCCCAGGATGGCAGACTGCGGCGGGTTGATCATCGGGGTAGACATCATGGAGCCAAACACGCCACCGTTGGAGATGGAGAAGGTACCGCCGGTCAGCTCTTCAATGCCCAGCTTGCCGTCCTTGGCCTTGGCGCCGAATTCGGCGATCTTCTTCTCGATATCGGCAAAGTTCATCTGGTCCACGTCACGCAGGATCGGCACCACCAGACCACGCGGGCTGCTGACAGCGATACCGATGTCGAAGTAGCCGTGGTAGATGATGTCGTTGCCATCGACGCTGGCGTTCAGCACCGGGTACTTCTTCAGGGCATGCACGGCAGCCTTGACGAAGAAGCTCATGAAGCCCAGGCGGCAGCCATGCTCTTTCTCGAACTTTTCCTGGAAACGCTTGCGCATGTCCATCACCGGTGCCATGTTCACTTCGTTGAACGTGGTCAGGATGGCGTTGGTCTGCTGGGACTGCAGCAGGCGCTCGGCCACGCGGGCACGCAGGCGCGTCATCGGGACGCGCTGCTCGGGACGGGCGCCTTGCGGCACGGCAGCCACCGGTGCAGCCGGCTTGGCGGCAGTAGCGCCGGAAGCCACGGCACCCAGCACATCACCCTTGGTCACGCGGACATCCTTGCCGGTACCAGCCACGGAGCCGGCAGCCAGGTTGTTGTCAGCCATCAGCTTGGCAGCAGCCGGCATGGCCACGCCAGCCATGCTGGCGCTAGCCGGAGCTGCGGCGGCGGCAGCAGGCGCTGCAGCGGCCGGGGCGGCTTCCGCAGCCGGAGCAGCGGCAGGTGCAGCAGCGCCAGCCACGGCTTCGGAATCGATGCGGGCGATCAGCTGCTCGGCAGTCACGGTAGCACCGTCCTGCTCAAGGATCTCGGTCAGCACGCCTGCAGAAGGAGCCGGCACTTCCAGCACCACCTTGTCGGTCTCGACTTCGATCAGGATTTCGTCCACGGCCACGGCTTCACCGGGCTTTTTCTTCCATTGCAGCAGGGTTGCCTCGGCAACGGATTCGGACAGTTGGGGGACTTTGACGTCTACGATTGCCATGATGTTCTTCTCTCAGTGTCTTGTCAGGGGGTAAAAAATACTTGTGACGGCCGATCAGCGCGTCAGCACGAAACCTTTCAGGCGGGTGAAGGCACCTTCGACCAGCGCCTTCTGCTGGTCCTGGTGCAGGTGTGCGTAACCCACCGCCGGAGAGGCAGAGGCGGCGCGACCGGAATAGCCCAGTTTCTGGCCCTGGGACATGTTCTCGAAGATCTGGTGCTGCACGAAGAACCAGGCGCCCTGGTTCTGCGGCTCGTCCTGGCACCACACCACATCGGAGACGTTCGGGTACTTCTTGAATTCGGCAGCCAGCGCCTTGTGCGGGAACGGGTACAGCTGCTCGATACGCATGATGACGACGTCGTCATCGCCACGCTCTTCGCGCTTCTTGACCAGGTCATAGTAGACCTTGCCGGAACACAGCACGATGCGCTTGACCTTCTCGGCCTTCTTGATCACGTCGGCGTTCTGCTCGGGGATCACGGTCTGGAAGCTGCCCTTGGTGAACTCGGACAGCGGCGAGGTGGCGTCCTTGTTGCGCAGCAGCGACTTGGGCGTCATGATGATCAGCGGCTTGCGCAGGTTGCGCACCATCTGGCGACGCAGCACATGGAAGATCTGGCTGGCCGTGGTCGGCTGCACGATCTGCATGTTGACGTCGGCAGCCAGCTGCATGAAGCGCTCCAGACGCGCCGAGCTATGCTCGGGGCCCTGGCCTTCGTAGCCGTGCGGCAGCATCAGGGTCAGGCCGTTCAGGCGGCCCCACTTCACTTCACCGGAGGCGATGAACTGGTCGATCACCACCTGGGCGCCGTTGGCGAAGTCGCCGAACTGGGCTTCCCAGATCACCAGGGAGTGCGGATCGTTGGAGGCGTAGCCATATTCGAAGCCCAGCACTGCCTCTTCGGACAGGATGGAGTCGATCACGACAAACGGTGCCTGCTTGTCAGAGATGTTCTGCAGCGGGATGTAGGTGCCTTCGTCGTACTTTTCGCGACGCTGGTCGTGCAGCACGGCGTGGCGGTGGGTAAAGGTACCACGGCCGCAGTCCTCACCGGACAGGCGCACCGGGAAACCGCTGGCCACCAGGGAACCAAACGCCATGTGCTCGCCCATGCCCCAGTCCACCGGGATGTCGCCACGGCCCATGGCAGCGCGGTCGTCCAGCACCTTCTTGACCAGGCTGTGCACGTTGAAGCCTTCGGGCACGGTGGTGATGCGCTCGGCAATGCGCTTCCACTCGGTCAGCGGGATGGCGGTGTCACCGGAGTCGGTCCACTTCTGGTTCAGGTAGGGAGACCAGTCGACGGCAAACTTGCTCTTGAAGTTGCTCAGCACCGGATCGACCGTGTGGCGGCCTTCGTCCATGGCGGCGCGGTAGGCCTTGACCATGTCGTCGCCCAGCGTGTCGCCCAGGCCCTGCGCCGCCAGCTTGTCGGCATACAGCTTGCGGGTGCCGGGGTGCTTGCTGATCTTGGTGTACATCAGCGGCTGGGTCAGCATGGGGGTGTCCTGCTCGTTGTGGCCCAGCTTGCGGAAGCAGACGATATCGATCACCACGTCCTTGTGGAATTCCTGGCGGTATTCCATGGCCCACTGCGTGCACAGTGCCACGGCTTCCGGATCGTCACCGTTCACGTGCAGCACCGGGGTAGCCATCATCTTGACGACGTCGGTACAGTACAGCGTGGAGCGGCTGTCACGTGGGTCGGAGGTGGTGAAACCGATCTGGTTGTTGATCACGATGTGCACGGTACCACCGGTATGGTAGCCACGCGTCTCGGCCAGCGCCAGGGTTTCCATGACCACGCCCTGACCGGCAAAGGCCGCGTCACCGTGCACCAGCACCGGCAGCACCTGCTGGCCATGCGGGTCATCGCGACGGTCCATGCGCGAACGCACGGAGCCTTCGACCACGGGGTTGACGATTTCCAGGTGGGACGGGTTGAACGCCAGGCTCAGGTGCACCGGACCACCTTCGGTGGAGATGTCGGAGCTGAAGCCCTGGTGGTATTTCACGTCACCGCTCGGCAGGTCTTCCGGAGCGGTGTGCTCGAATTCGGCGAACAGGTCACGCGGCATCTTGCCCAGCGTGTTGACCAGCACGTTCAGACGGCCGCGGTGGGCCATGCCGATGACGATTTCCTGGACGCCGATGGCACCCGCCTGGCGCACCACTTCATCCATGGAAACGATGAAGCTCTCGCCGCCTTCCAGCGAGAAACGCTTCTGGCCAACGTACTTGGTGTGCAGGAAACGCTCCAGGCCTTCGGCAGCCGTCAGGCGTTCGAGGATGCGCTTTTTCTGGTCGGCGTTGAACACCGGCTTGGCACGGGTGGCCTCGAGTTTCTGCTGCCACCACCGCTTCTCGGCGAATTCGTTGGTGTGCATGAATTCGACACCGATGGTGCTGCAGTAGGTTTCGCGCAGCGCATTCAGCAGCTCACGCAGCGGCATGCGCTCCTTGCCGAAGAAGGTGTTGCTGGTGTTGAAGACCGTCTCGAGGTCGGAGTCGGTGAAATCGTAGAACGCCAGATCCAGTTCGGGAATGTCGGGGCGTTCGCTGCGCTTGAGCGGATCCAGGTCGGCCCATCGGGCACCAGAGTTGCGGTAGGCGGCAATCAGCTGCTGGGCTGCAGTGCGCTTGCGACCGGTTTCGACGTCGGGATTGGCATACACCACCTGGGTGCCGCCCTGCTTCGCGCGTTCGGCGAAAGCAGCGATCACCGGCTGGTGCGGCACGTCACGTGCGTCGCTGCCATCGGCTGCAGGCTGGTGCTGCAGGTTGTCGAAATACTGGCGCCAGTCATCCGGCACGCTGCCGGGATTGGCCAGGTAGTTTTCGTACATCTCTTCGACATAGGGCACATCGCCGCCGAACAGATGGGTATTAGAGCTGTAGCTCTGGAAAATCGATGAATCGCTCATTTTTGCGCTTACCTCCACGCCCCTGCAGGGCGCATTAGCTGGTTAATTCAACCTTCCACGGTACGGCTGAACCGGATGGTGGACGCGGCCAGAAAACATGCGGACATGACAATGCCATGAAAGCTTTTTCTTTCCAGCCGGTATTGTGCCACCATTTGCCCGAAGAGTGTCTGCAACGTGTATTGGATACAGAGGTGAAAACGGCTTTCTGCCGGTTGACAGAAAGCCGTTTTGGATTGTTACTTGCCGGCGTCCACCATGCCCTTGATGTTGAGCAGGGAAGACGGATCGTCGATCGTGGTCAGGTCGCCAGGATCGCGGCCTTCGGCTACTGCCTGCAGCGCACGACGCAGCAGCTTGCCGCTACGCGTCTTGGGCAGCGCGGTCACGATCATGACGCGGGACGGACGGGCCACGGCTCCCAGGTCGCTGTCGACCTGGCGCATGATCTCCTGTTCCATCTTCTTCAGGCCTTCGGGGGTATCGAGGCCTTCGGAAGACTTGGTCGTGACGAAAGCCAGGGCGACCTGGCCCTTGACGTCATCGGCCACACCGACCACGGCGGTTTCGGCCACGTTCGGGTGGGCAGAAATGCTTTCCTCGATCTCGCGTGTGCCCAGGCGGTGGCCGGCCACGTTGATCACGTCGTCGGTACGACCCAGGATGAAGTAGTAGCCATCGGCATCGCGGCGCGCCCAGTCGTAGGTGCTGTAGACCCAGCGGCCTTCTCCGCTCGCGTCTTCCATCTTGTTCCAGTAGGTGCTGACGAAACGCTTGTCATCGCCCCAGACGGTCTGCAGGCAGCCCGGAGGCAGCGGACCTTCGGCCACCAGCACGCCCTTGGCATCACCACCTTCTACCGCCAGGCCGGTGCTTTCATCGACCAGACGCACGTTGTAGCCGTACATCGGGAAGCCGGGGCTGCCGAAGCGCGGCTGGTTCTTTTCCACGCCGTCGATGCCGTTGGCAATACCCAGGATCGGCCAGCCGGTTTCGGTCTGCCAGTAGTTGTCGATGATCGGCTTGCCATTGAGGCCATCGGAAATCCACTTGGCGGTGGGCTCGTCGAGCGGCTCGCCAGCCAGGAACAGCGCCTTCAGGCTGGACAGGTCATGCGCCGTCAGGTGCGCCGGATCCTGCTTCTTGAGCACGCGGATCGCGGTGGGCGCGCTGAACATGACGGTCACCTTGTACTTGGCGACCAGACGCCACCAGATGCCGCCATCCGGCTGGTGGTCAAAGCCCTGCGTCGGCAGGCCTTCGTACATGATGGTGGCCATGCCGCCGATCAGCGGGCCGTAGATGATGTAGCTGTGGCCCACTACCCAGCCAATGTCTGAGGTGGAGAAGAAGGTTTCGCCGGGCGCACCGCCGTAGATGAAGGGAATGCTGGTGGCCAGCGCCACGGCGTAGCCACCGGTATCGCGCTGCACGCCCTTGGGCTTGCCGGTGGTGCCGCTAGTGTACAGGGTGTAGCTGGGGGTGGTGGCATCCAGCCAGACACAGGGCACCTGGGCATCCATGTGGCGTGCGCGCAGGTCGCCCCACAGCACGTCACGGCCTTCGACCAGGTTCATCGGCGTCAGGCCGCGATCGACCAGCAGCACGGCTGCCGGCTTGTGTGTGGCCAGGTGGATCGCCTCGTCGAGCAGCGGCTTGTAGGGCACCGGCTTGGCACCGCGCGAACCGCCATCGGCACTGATGATGACCTTGGGCTGGGCATCATCGATACGGGTGGACAGGGAGCCGGAAGCAAAGCCGCCGAACACCACCGAGTGGATGGCACCGATGCGGGTACAGGCCAGCATCGCGAAGCAGGCTTCGGCAATCATCGGCATGTAGATCAGCACGCGATCGCCCTGCTCCACGCCCAGTTCGAGCAGGCTGGCCGCCATGCGCTCGACTTCGCGCTGCAGCTCGGCAAAGCTGTAGGTTTTCTCGGTGTTGGTCTCGGTGGAGACCGCGATCAGGGCCGCATCATCCGGACGCTCCAGCGCATGGCGGTCCACGGCGTTGTAGCAGATGTTGGTGCGGCCACCAACGAACCAGCGGGCAAAAGGAGGATTGCTGTAATCGCAGATCTGCTGGGGAGGGGTTTCCCAGTGAATGCGCTTGGCCTGCTCCGCCCAGAAGGCATCGCGGTCCGTCAGGGACTGCTGATGAAACTCCGCATAGCTCTGCATGTGTGCTCCTTGTGTCTGTTATGTTTCCTGCCGCGGCAACGCGGCCAGTCCATAATTATCTGCCAAGAATCTGAGCAGAAATTTACATTTCCATAGGGATTGACACCAATCAGGCCGCCATCACTTGACCAGCGACAGGACCTCGCGGAAGGCCGGATTCTCGGCCGTACGCAGCCATTCGAAGGCGACCATTTCGGTGGTGACCAGTTCGGCGCCAGCGGTAGCCAGACGGTCAAAGCCGGCATCGCGGTTGCGTTCGGTGCGCGAGCTGCAGGCATCGGTCACGACCCAGACGTCAAAATCGTTTTCGAGCAGGCCGAGCGCCGTCTGCATCAGGCAGACATGGGCTTCACAGCCGGCGATCACGATGCTGTTGCGTTCAGGTGCAGAGGATGCCGCAATCGCCTTCTGCAGGTGCTTGGGCAGGCTGCGTGCATTGCCGGAAGGCTGGCGTGCCGGCGGACGCAATGCATCGGCCAGGCCATCATCACAGGCATTGAAGTACATCTTGGACAGGGTCTTGTCGCACAGCTCGCGCACCGCGGGGTGGTTGGGGCCGAGCTTGGCCGGATTCTCTTCGGTGCCCCAGGTCGGCACCTGCAGGATGCGGGCCACCTTGCCCAGCAGCACGGCATTGGCCAGTGCCTTGTCCGCTTCGTGGATAAAAGGCATGAGTTTTTCCTGGTAATCCACAAGTACCAGTTGGGATTCTTCTGCATTCATCAGCATGGGGTCGTGCTCCATTCATTTCTATATGGGGGATACCGCATTATGGAGCCGATTCCCCTGCCATCGGCACAGGGTTGGCCCCTGACACGGTCTGTCACGCGATCTGTCGTTATCGCAGCCCAAAACCCCGTTTTCTGACGTCAAACTTGCAAAAACAAGGGCTTGTCAGCTTTGCTTCAGGTTTCTTCCGAGTTTGGTAACAAAAAACATGCTGAAAATCGCAGTTACTCCTACAGACACGTCGGACATGGACTACAACTGGGCTAAACTCGCTACC
>JAAYCV010000141.1 GCA_012729605.1 Ramlibacter sp.
CAGGCCTGCACCGGGCGGCGCAGCGGCTCCCACAGCAGGGCTGGCAACAGCAGTACCATGCCGAGCACCGGCGCTGGCAGCGGCAGGCCGAGCAGTCGCACGATGCCTTCGCCGGCCAGCTGGAACAGCAGCAGGATGGTGAAACCTTTCAGGCCGTCCATGGGGAAATCAAGGCTTGTCGCGGTTCGGGCAGTCGGTCTTCTTGCAGTGGGCGTACAGGCTCAGCGCGTGGTCGTGCAGCTCAAAGCCGTGATCGCGCGCGATATTGTGCTGGCGCTTCTCGATCTCGGCATCGAAGAACTCCTCGACATGGCCGCAATCGAGGCAGACCAGGTGGTCGTGGTGCTCGCCCTGGTCCAGCTCGTACACGGCCTTGCCGTTGTCAAAGCTGTTGCGGCTGAGCAAGCCGGCCTGTTCGAACTGGGTGAGGACGCGGTACACCGTGGCCAGGCCAATCTCCGAGCCTTCCTGCATCAGGATGCGGAACACGTCTTCCGCGCTCAGGTGGCGCTGCTCGGAGTTCTGGAAGATTTCCAGGATCTTCAGGCGCGGGCCGGTGGCCTTGAGACCGGTGCTCTTGATTTCCTCGATATTGCTCATGGTGCTGCCGCTACAATGTCCTTTCGACCGAATAGTGTTCACATCATATCTTCAGGAAGGCATCCCGATGCAGGATCATTCCCAAGCTACTACTCCGCGCCGCAGTATGGCGCGTGCCATGGCCGCCCTGACCGTGGCGGCGGCGCTGCTGGGCAGCGGCTGTGCCCTGTACAAGCCCGAGGTGGCGCAGGGCAACTTCGTCTCGCGCGAGCAGGCGGCACGTCTGGCGCCGGGCATGACGCGCGAGCAGGTGCGCCAGGTACTCGGCACGCCGCTGCTGCAGGACCTGTTCCGCGCCAATCGCTGGGACTACGTGTTCACGCTCAAGGAGCGCAAGGATGTGGAGCGCCTCAACTACCGCCTGAGCGTGTTCTTCCAGGATGATGTGCTGGCCTCGGTAGAGGGCGCCGATACCCTGCCGACCGAGACCGAGTTCGTGCGCGTGCTGGGCCACGACAAGGAATACAAGCCGCGCAACCTGCAGGCCGATCCCGACAAGCTGCAGAGCTTTGCCGAGAAGAACCGCCCGCGTGAAAGCAGCCTGCCGGAGCAGCCTACGGCTCCTGGTTCCACCAGCTTCCCGCCGCTGCCGCAATAAGATTTCTCCCTGTTTTCCGGTTTTTTCATGCAACACCATATTGCCATTGCCGGCGCCAGCGGGCGCATGGGCCACATGCTGATCGAGGCCATTCAGGCCGCCGACGATTGCACCCTGAGCGGTGCGCTGGATATCGCCGGCGCGGCCGCACTCGGCAGCGATGCGGCGGCCTTTACCGGCAAGCCGGCCGGCGTCGCCATCACGGCGGACCTGGCCCAGGGCCTGCAGGATGCCCATGCCCTGATCGATTTCACCCGCCCCGAAGGCACCATGGCGCATCTGGCGGCCTGCCGCGCCGCTGGCGTCAACCTGGTGATCGGCACCACCGGTTTCAGCGACGCGCAGAAGGCGCAGATCGCCGAGGCTGCGCAAGACATCGCCATCGTCATGGCGCCCAACATGAGCGTGGGCGTGAATGTCACCTTCAAGCTGCTGCAGATGGCGGCCAAGGCCATGGCCACCGGCTACGACATCGAGATCATCGAGGCGCACCATCGCCACAAGGTAGATGCCCCGAGCGGCACCGCACTGCGCATGGGCGAGGTCATCGCCGAAGCCATCGGCCGCGACCTGAAGGAATGCGCCGTCTACGAGCGCTACGGTCATACCGGCGAGCGTGATCCGTCCACCATCGGCTTCTCCACCATCCGTGGCGGTGACATCGTGGGCGACCACACCGTGCTGTTTGCCGGCACCGGCGAGCGCATCGAGATCACGCACAAGTCCTCCAGCCGCGCCACCTATGCCGAAGGCAGCCTGCGTGCGGCGCGCTTCCTGGCTGGCAAGCGCAGCGGCCTGTTCGACATGTTCGACGTGCTCGGCCTGCCCAAGGACTGATGCCTGCGGGCGTGATCCGTTCCGGCTTGCGCCCATTCGCCCCATGGAGCTGTTTGCCCAGCGCCCGGCGCTGACCTTCATTCTGCTGCTGGTGTGCAGCAATGTGTTCATGACCTTTGCGTGGTACGCCCACCTGAAGGAGTTGGCGGCGCGTCCCTGGTATATCGCGGCGGTCGTCAGCTGGGGCATTGCCCTGTTCGAATACCTGCTGCAGGTGCCGGCCAACCGCGCCGGCTACACCGTGTTCAGCCTGGGCCAGCTCAAGGTGATGCAGGAAGTCATCACGCTGGCGATTTTCGTGCCCTTCGCCGTGTTCTACATGAAGGAGCCGCTCAAGCTCGATTACCTCTGGGCCGGACTGTGCCTGGTGGGTGCGGTATATTTCATGTTTCGCAGCAACTGACCCTGTCAGGCTGCTGTTTCCCGATTTTTCGCCTGCCAACCGCCAGCCGGCGAGGCCATTCCATGCAAGAAACCTACCAGCACCAAGCGATCGAGGCAGCCATCCAGGCCGCCTGGGGTCAGGATGACGTCTACCGCGTCGTTGAAACCACCGACAAGCCGCCGTATTACGCCTGCTCCATGCTGCCCTACCCGAGCGGCAAGCTGCACATGGGCCACGTGCGCAACTACACCATCAACGATATGCTCACGCGCCACCTGCGCATGAAGGGCCACAGCGTGCTGATGCCGATGGGCTGGGACGCCTTCGGCCTGCCGGCCGAGAACGCGGCGCTCAAGAATGGCGTGCCGCCGGCCAAGTGGACCTACGACAACATCGCCTACATGAAGAAGCAGATGCAGGCGATGGGTCTGGCGATCGACTGGAGCCGCGAAGTGGCGACCTGCGATCCCGAGTACTACCGCTGGAACCAGTGGCTGTTCCTGAAGATGCTGGAAAAAGGCATCGCCTACCGCAAGACCCAGGTTGTCAACTGGGACCCGGTGGACATGACGGTGCTGGCCAATGAGCAGGTGATCGACGGCCGCGGCTGGCGTACCGGCGCGCTGGTCGAGAAGAAGGAAATCCCCGGCTACTACCTGAAGATCACCGATTACGCGCAGGAGCTGCTGGACCATGTGCAGGTCGGCAACCCCAAGGCCACACTGGACGGCTGGCCCGAGCGTGTGCGCCTGATGCAGGAAAACTGGATCGGCAAGAGCGCCGGCGTGCGCTTTGCCTTCACCCACGATGTCGCCGGTGCCGATGGCAAGCTGATCGGTGATGGCCGCATGTACGTGTTCACCACGCGTGCCGACACCATCATGGGCGTCACCTTCTGCGCCGTGGCGGCCGAGCACCCGCTGGCGCTGCACGCGGCTGCCGGCAACCCGGAGCTGGCCGCCTTCATCGAGAAGTGCAAGCAGGGCGGCACCACCGAAGCCGAGCTGGCGCTCAAGGAAAAAGAGGGCATGCCGACCGGCCTGCACGTGGTGCACCCGATCAGCGGGGAGTCAGTGCCGCTGTGGGTCGGCAACTACGTGCTGATGGGTTATGGCGATGGCGCCGTGATGGGCGTGCCCGGCCATGACGAGCGCGATTTCGCCTTTGCCCTGAAGTACGGCATTCCGATCAAGCAGGTGGTGGATGTGCTCGGTGCCGAGCACTACGATTTCACGCGCTGGCAGGAGTGGTACGCCGACAAGACCAAGGGCATCACCATCAACTCCGACAAGTTCAGCGGCCTGTCCTGCGCCGATGCGGTAGACAAGGTGGCGGCCGAGCTGTCGGCACTGGGTCTGGGCGAGAAAAAGACCACCTGGCGCCTGCGTGACTGGGGCATCAGCCGCCAGCGCTACTGGGGCACGCCGATCCCGATCATCCACTGCGACAGCTGCGGCCCGGTGCCGGTGCCCGAGAAGGACCTGCCGGTGGTGCTGCCTGATGACTGCATCCCGGACGGTTCCGGCAACCCGCTGCACAAGCACGAAGGCTTCCACGCCGGCGTCACCTGCCCGCAGTGCGGCAAGCCGGCGCGCCGCGAGACCGACACCATGGACACCTTCGTGGACAGTTCCTGGTACTTCATGCGCTACACCTGTGCGCAGAACAACACCGCCATGGTCGATTCGCGCACCAACTACTGGATGCCGATGGACCAGTACATCGGCGGTATCGAGCACGCCATCCTGCACCTGCTGTATGCGCGCTTCTGGACCAAGGTGATGCGCGACATGGGCCTGGTGGACTGCGACGAGCCGTTCAAGCGCCTGCTGACGCAGGGCATGGTGCTCAACCACATCTACAGCCGCCGCACCGCCAAGGGCGCCAAGGAATACTTCTGGCCGAGCGATGTCGACCATGTGCTGGATGAGGAAGGCAAGGTCATCGGCGCGAAGCTGAACAAGGCAGTGCCTAGCGCTGACGGCGAGCTGCCGGCGGGCACCGCGATTGACTACGAGGGCGTGGGCACCATGTCCAAGTCCAAGAACAACGGCGTGGATCCGCAGGCGCTGATCGACAAGTACGGTGCCGACACCGCGCGCCTGTACACCATGTTCACCGCACCGCCCGAGCTGACGCTGGAGTGGAACGATGCCGCGGTCGAAGGCAGCTACCGCTTCCTGCGCCGCGTCTGGAACTTTGCCGTCAAGCACCAGGCCGCCCTGCGCGCCGGCATTGCGGCACCGGAACTGGCCGCCATCAGCGCGGCCGGCAAGCAGCTGCGCTTCGAGATCCACACCACGCTGGGCCAGGCCAACTACGACTACGAGCGCATGCAGTACAACACGGTGGTGTCTGCCGTGATGAAGATGCTGAATACGCTGGAAGCGGCCAAGTTGACGGAGAGCGCCGACGACCAGGCTGCGCTGGCCGAGAGTTTCTCGATCCTGCTGCGCGTGCTCTACCCGGTGTGTCCGCACGCCACCTGCCACCTGTGGAACGAGCTCGGCTACGCGGCTGTCAGCGGCCCGCTGCTGGACGCGCCCTGGCCGGCAGTCGACCCGGCAGCGCTGGTGCAGGACGAGATCGAGCTGATGCTGCAGATCAACGGCAAGCTGCGCGGCAGCATCCGTGTGTCGGCCGATGCCGACAAGGACGCGATCGAGGCGGTTGCGCTGGCGACCGAGGCCTTTGCCAAGTTTGCCGAGGGTGCCAAGCCGAAGAAGGTGGTAGTGGTGCCCAAGCGCCTGGTCAACATCGTGGTCTGAGGAGAACGGCATGCAGCGCAGACAGATTCTGGCCATCACGGCACTGGGCGCCAGCAGCCTGCTGGGCGCCTGCGGCTTCCGTCTGCGCGGC
>JAAYCV010000142.1 GCA_012729605.1 Ramlibacter sp.
CAGCGCGGTTGAAGTAGAGCGTGCCGGTGATGGCGTCGCCGGCATGCAGCGCCAGCACGTTGTCATTGTTCGCGCGGATGGCCTGGATCATGGCGGTGACGCGCGGGAAGCCGCCGGCATCGACGCTGACATTCTGGCCAGCCAGGGTGAAGCTGCGGCTGGCGCTGTCCAGGTTGGAGTGGCTGTCGTCCACGTGGGCGATGGTCAGCTCCAGCGGCTTGGCAACGACCGCCGGTTCGGACGGCTTCGTGTTGTCGTCATCGCCGCCACAGGCGGTGAGCAGGGTGGCGCCAGCCAGCGACAGGATCGCGGGCAGGGCGTAGGGCAGGGAGCGCTTGCGCATGGGAAATGTCTCCAGTGAGGTGAAATATACCGGTCAGCCGATGGTCGGGCTGGTACTGCCGGCGGGGAGGGTGATGCGGGTGGTCTGCAGCAGCGGGGTAGCGGGAGCCTGGCCCTCATCCAGCGGCTTGACCTTGTGGAACTGCACTTCCAGCTGGCTGGCCGTCACGGTGGCGGTGGCATAGCCTTGCGCGTGGTGATCGCCATACAGCATGTCCGGGTTGTTGGCCGGAACGCCTTGCGGGAAGGCCGGATGCACGCCGGCGGGCAGGCCGCGCCAGAGGAAGGTCTCGAAAGTGGGCTGGTCGGCCACCAGTGCCTGCAGCGCCGGCATGGCCCTGGCGGCGCTTTGCAGGTAGCTGAAAAAGGAGTTGCTGCTGATGCCGGCAACGACGAAGTCGACCATTGCGGCTTTGCCAGCCGGCGGGTTGACCGGGGCAGCCGGCTGGCGCGGGTCAAAGCCGATCTGGTCGCGCACGATGCCGCACTGGAAGGCGTGCAGGTCGCCGGTGATGGCGACCACGTTGCGGATATTGTTCTGGGTCAGGAACTGCATCAGCTCCTGCTTGTGTACCGGGTAGCCATCCCAGCAGTCGGCGTTGATGGCAAACACCTGCTGCAGCGCCGGATCGGTGACTAGCGGATGCTGGCGCAGGTCGGCCCACATGCGTGACAGCGACAGTTCGTTGCCCCAGAATTTCCAGGTCGAGCGGCTGTTGCGCATGGTATCCTTCCACCATTGCGTCTGCGTCTTGCCGAGGATGGAGGGCGCAGTGGCGCGCGGCTGCTGCGTCAGCAGATCCACCTGCTGTGCCTGCAGCAGCAACGGCAGCGGCGTGAAGTAGCGCGTGCCGACCGAGGTGTCCATCTGCAGGGCGGCATCCAGCGGGGCACCCTGCGACAGCGGCAGCAGCGCTTCCGGAATCGCATGGTCGTCGCGGTACAGGCGCTGGTCGGTCATGACCAGGTGCATCAGCTGGCCGAACTGGAAATCGCGGTAGATGCGAATGTTTTCGTGGCCGGCCTTGTTCAGGTCGAAGGAGACGTCGCCCATGTCCACCGGCATGTATTCGAACCAGGCCTGGCTGGCGGCACGGCGGCGATCGGTCTGCTGCTGGTTGGCGTTGTTGTAGGTCTGGTGATCCTGCCAGCAGTCGTCGCTGAACTCGTGGTCGTCCCAGACGGCGATGAAGGGGAACTTGCGGTGCACTTCCTGCAGACGCGCATCGCTGCGGTAGGTGCGGTAGAGCGTGCGGTAATCGGCCAGCGTCAGGGCGGCGGTGGAACCATCGGCCAGTGGCATGCCGTCCGGCAGGGTGATCGGCTGGTGGGCCGGCTCGACCTGGCCGGTCTGGAACTGGGCACCCACGGTTTCGTAGATGTAGTCGCCCACGTGCACGGTGAAGTCCAGCTCCTGCTCGGCGGCCAGCAGCTCCATGGCGCCCCAGTGGTTGACCGACCAGTCCTGGCAGGTAAACCAGGCAAAGCGCAGTTGCTGCGGGGTGGCATCGGCCGCTGGAGCGGTCTTGCTGTTGCCGATGACGCTGTGGTCGCGGCCGGCGACAAAGCGGTAGAAATAGCGCGTACCCGGCTGCAGCTGCACCACCTTGGCGCGCACCGTGTGGTCGTACAGGGCCGTGGCAGTCAGCGGCTGTTCCACCACCAGCTCGGAGAAATCCTCGGTCGTGGAGACCTGCAGGGTCAATTCGATATCGCCCGTGCCGGCATCGGCCTGTTGCACGCGGGTCCAGAACACCACGCTGTCAGCCTTGGGATCACCGCTGGCGACACCCAGATCGAAACGGTAGGTGCCAGCAGGCGGGCGCGTGTCGGGAGCGGGTGCGGCAGGCGTGTCGTCATCGCCACCGCAGGCTGACAGGATGCTGCCGGCGGTAATGACACTGAAAAAGGCTGCACTGCGGCGCAGCAACTCCCGTCTTTGCATGGTTGGACTCCCTAGGCTGTGTTGTGTTGCTGCCGGTGGCAGCTATGCACAGCCAGTGTAGGAAGCCCTTGTGACAGAAATGTTGAGTAACAAATAGGCGACAAAAAAGGGCGCCGAAGCGCCCTTGTCATCTGCTTGCAACCGATCAGGCGACCGTCACCGTGGCTTCACCGTCAGCAGTGGCGATCTGGCCGATGGTGTAGACGGTTTCGCCCAGCTCGCGCAGCGTGGCGGCCGTGGCTTCGGCGTTGGCCGCATCCACCACCAGCACCATGCCGATGCCATTATTGAAGGTGCGGTTCATCTCGATGTCGTCGATGCCGGCGGTCTGCTGCAGCCAGGCGAACAGCTCGGTCTGCGGCCAGCTGCCCTTGACCAGGCGCGCCACCATGCCTTCGGGCAGCACGCGCGGGATGTTCTCCAGCAGGCCACCGCCGGTGATATGGGCCAGTGCCTTGATCGGGTGCTTGTCGAGGGCTGCCAGCACCGGCTTCACGTACAGGCGCGTCGGACGCATGATGGCGTCGCGGAAGGGCAGGCCGTCCAGCGTGGCAGGCAGGTTGCTGCCGGCGCGTTCCAGGCACTTGCGCACCAGGCTGAAGCCGTTGCTGTGCACGCCATGGCTGGCCAGGCCCAGTACCACATCGCCGGCCTGCACGTTCTGGCCGCTCAGGATCTTGCTTTTTTCGACCGCGCCAACGGCAAAGCCGGCCAGGTCGTATTCGCCATCGGGGTACATGCCGGGCATTTCGGCAGTCTCGCCACCGATCAGGGCACAGCCGCTTTGCACGCAGCCTTCGGCAATGCCGCCAACCACCGCGGCTGCGGTATCGACATCGAGCTTGCCGCAGGCAAAGTAGTCGAGGAAGAACAGCGGCTCGGCGCCTTGCACCAGCACGTCGTTCACGCTCATGGCGACCAGGTCGATGCCGACCGAGTCATGCATGTTCCACTCGAAGGCCAGGCGCAGCTTGGTGCCGACGCCGTCGGTGCCGGACACCAGCACCGGTTCCTGGTAGCGCTTGGGCACCTCGAACAGCGCGCCGAAGCCGCCGATGCTGGCCATCACGCCGTCGCGCATGGTTTTCTTGGCGAGCGGTTTGATGCGTTCAACCAGGGCATCGCCTGCATCGATGTCAACGCCGGCGTCTTTGTAGGAAATGGGAGTTTGCATGGGGAGAAATTCGGATTGCGATAAACGGAATGCACAAACTTGGAGTATCGTGCTGTCAGCACAGGCATTTGCTGCCTGACCATGGCCTTGCCCGTATTGTAAAGACCTTCCTCCCTCCATGATCGAATTGAGCCCCAACCTGAAGCGGACATTGAACGGAACCCTGCTGGTCGTCGTGCTGGGCCTGGTGCTGTGGGCGCTCGGACCGGTGCTGACGCCGTTCATCGTGGCCGCCGTGCTGGCCTATGCGCTGAATCCGCTGGTCGACCTCATCAGTGGCTGGCTGGGTGGCCGCGTGCCGCGCTGGCTGGCGGTGGTGCTGGTGATGCTGGTGTTCATCCTGGCGGTGCTGGGTGTGGCGATGCTGATCGTGCCGGTGGTGATCAAGGAGGGGCCGATCATCCGCCAGCAGCTGCCGGTGCTGCTGGACCGTGGCGTGATCTGGGTACAGGAGATGTTTGACCGCTACGGCATTCCGTTCGAGGTGAATCTGGGATCGCTGCGTGGGGTGGTGATCGAGTGGCTGAGCAACAGCGGCACGACGCCGGCCGCGCCGGGCGAGCCGAGCTTCGTCAAGTCGCTGCTGAATTCGCTGATGATTGGCGGCAGCGTGGCGCTGTCGGTGATCGGCAACCTGGTGCTGATTCCGATTGCGCTGTTCTACCTGCTGCTGGACTGGGACAAGTTCATTGCCACTGTCTTCCGGCTGGTGCCATTGCGCATGCGCGAAGGCGTGACCAGCTTCGTGCAGGAGGCTGATACGCTGCTTGGCCAGTACCTGCGCGGCCAGCTGCTGGTGATGATCATCATGGCCACCTACTACAGCGTCGGCCTGATGCTGTTCGGGCTGGATCTGGCCTGGCCGGTCGGCATTTTCACCGGCCTGGCGGTGTTCGTACCCTATCTGGGCTTTGGCGTCGGCACCGTGATCGCCATCGTGCTCGGCCTGCTGCAGTTCGGCCTGACCAAGACGCTGATCATGGTCGGCGTGGTCTATACCTCGGGTCAGATGATCGAAAGCTACTACTTCACGCCGCGGCTGGTGGGCGAACGCATCGGCCTGCACCCGCTGGTGGTGATCTTTGCGCTGCTGGCGTTTGGCCAGCTGTTCGGCTTTGTCGGCGTGCTGGTGGCGCTGCCCTGCAGTGCCGTGCTGCTGGTGGCGGTGCGCCGCCTGCGCGAGCGCTATTTCAGAAGCGATCTGTACAACCACTGAGCTGTCCGGCGGGGAACGGCTGCATCCCGTAAAATGGCGGCGTGTCTCTCCCCATGAAACAACTCCCGCTCGATATCGGCCTGGCGCCCAGCCCGCGGCTGGACTCCTGGATCCCCGGTCCGAACGCCGTGGTACTGGCGCGTGTCCAATCGGTGCTGCATGACAGCCACCCCTCACTGCGTCCGACCTATGTCTGGGGCCCGGAAGGCAGCGGCAAGACCCATTTGCTGCAAGGCGTGCTGCAGACCCTGCGTGAACAGGGGCGCGAAGCCGGCTGGCTCGATGCCTCCACGCCCTGTGGCGGCTATGCCCGTCCGTTTGATCCGCGCTGGAGCGTGGTGCTGCTGGACGAAGTCGATGCCTACAGCCCGGAGCAGCAGCACACCGCCTTCAACTGGTTCATCCACGCGATGACGCCGCAACAGGGTGAACCCTGCTGGGTGCTGTCGGCCGGCAGCCTGCCGGTCACGGATCTGCCGCTGCGCGAAGACCTGCGTACCCGGCTAGGCTGGGGCCAGATGTTCGGCCTGCAGCCCTTGTCCGAGGACGATGTGCAGCGCGCCCTGCGCCAGGAAGCGCAGGATCGCGGCCTGGATCTGTCCGACGAGGTGTTGCGCTTCATGCTCAGCCGGTTTTCCCGCGACCTGGGGAGCCTGAGCCAGTTACTGGCCATGCTGGACGACTACGCTCTTGAAACGCGCCGCGCGATCACCGTGCCGCTGCTGAAACAAATGATGAATGACTCATGAAAATTGCGCTTTTTGATCTTGACCACACCTTGCTGCCGATCGACTCGGACTTCATGTGGACCCATTTCACCAATGCCATCGGCTGGACGGACGCCGAGGACATGTCGCGCCAGAACGAGGCCTTCTACGAGCAGTACGAGCAGGGCGTGCTCGACATGAACGAGTACGTGCGTTTCGTCACGCGCGCGATCCGCGAACACACGCCCGAAGAAGCGCATGCGGCGCATGCGCGCTATCTGACCGATTACGTACAGCCGGCGGTGCACCCGGCGGCGCTGGAACTGCTGCAGCAGCACCGCGATGCCGGCGATACCCTGGTGCTGATTACCGCCACCAACCGCTTCATTGCCGGCCCGATTGGCACGCTGCTGGGCTTTGATGAGCAGAACATCATCGCTACCGAGCTGGAACGCGGCCCTGATGGCTGGTTTACCGGCAATGTCGAGGGCATGGCCAACCTGCGCGAAGGCAAGGTGCACAACATGACCCAGTGGCTGACCGAGCGCAAGCTGGACTGGTGCGATACCTTCATCACTTTCTACTCCGACTCGATCAACGACGCGCCCCTGATGGAGCGCGCCGACGTGCCGGTGGCCACCAACCCGGACGAGCGCCTGCGCATGCTGGCCGAAGCCCGCGGCTGGCGCATTCTCGACCTGTTTCCCAAGGCGTAAGCCATGATCAAGCGATTCATCAACAAGCTGCTCGGCAAGGAACAGCTGCAGCCGCATTTCGGCAAGCGCGTCGAGGTGCCGCAATCGGTCCACCAGATCGATGTCTCCCTGGTGGACGAGCGTGCCCTCAACGTGGTGCAGACGCTGAAAAAAGCCGGCTACGAGGCCTACATCGTCGGCGGCGCCGTGCGCGACCTGCTGGTCGGCATGCGTCCCAAGGACTTTGACGTGGCCACCAATGCCACGCCCGAGCAGGTCAAGAGCCTGTTCCGCCGCGCCTTCATCATTGGCCGCCGCTTCCGCATCGTGCACGTGGTCTACGGCCGTGGCCGCGAGCACGAGGTGATCGAGGTCTCGACCTTCCGCGCCTACCTGCACGCCTCCGACGCGGCGCATGTCAACGGCAATGAAAAGACCAGCCGCCGCGCACTCGAAGGCATCCAGCACGCCGTCGATGCCTCCGGCCGCGTGCTGCGCGACAACGTCTGGGGTCCGCAGGACGAGGACGCTGCGCGCCGTGACTTCACCATCAATGCCATGTACTACGATCCGGAACGCCAGATCGTGGTGGATTACCACAAGGGCATGGCGGACGTGAAAAACCGCACCATCCGCATGATTGGCGATGCCATGGCGCGCTACCGCGAGGATCCGGTGCGCATCATCCGTGCCATCCGCTTCGCCGCCAAGCTCAGCCCGCTCGATTTCCGCCTCGACAAGGCTACTTCGGCACCGATCCGCGAGGCGCTGCCGCTGCTCAACGACGTGCCGCAGAGCCGCATGTTCGACGAAATGCTCAAGCTGCTGCAGACCGGCCATGCGCTGGGCACGATCGGGATCCTGCGCAAGCACCAGCTGACCGACAACATCTACCCGCTGTTGACGCTGGCGGTGCAGCGCGCCGACGACACCTTCGTCAATGCCGCGCTGCAGGATACCGACCGCCGCGTTAGTGAGGGCAAGCCGGTGGCGCCGAGCTTCCTGCTGTCCTGCCTGCTGTGGCAGGACGTGCGCGAGGCCTGGGCGCGCAAGACGGCCGAGCGCAAGCCGCCGTTTGTCGGCCTGCAGGAAGCGATCGACGAGGTGTTCGATGCCTGCATCGGCGATGTCTCCGGCCGCGGCAAGCTGGCCGCCGACATGCGCGAGATCTGGATGATGCAGCCGCGCTTTGAGAAGCGCAGCGGCAACAGCCCCTACAGCCTGGTGGCGCAGCTGCGTTTCCGCGCCGGTTTCGACTTCCTGCGCCTGCGTGCGCAGGTCGGCGAGGTGGAGGAATCGCTGGCCAACTGGTGGCAGACTTTCAGCAGTACCACCAACGATGCCTTGCGCGAAGACCTGATCGCTACCGCACGCGAACAACAGCGCCAGCGTCAGCGCGAAGCGCAGCAGCAGGCGCGAGCCGGTGGCAAGGTGCATCTGGTCAGCAGCAAGCCGGCTGCCGAGGAGGTGGAGGAATCGCTGCTGCCCGATGCCGACGCGCCGAAAAAGCGCCGCCGTCGCCGCCGCAAGCCGACTGCCGCAGCTGAAGGCGCCGCGCCCATGGCGCATGAAGCCGCTGATAGCAGCGCCGCACCTGCTGACGCTGCCCCGGCACGCAAGCCACGTCGTCGCCGCAAACCGGCGGCTGATGCCGGCAACGACGCGGGCAACCCCTCCGGCGCTGACGCATGACCGCCGCCATCGAGGCCCCCAGTCTGGCCTGGATCGCCTTGGGCGGCAACCTGGGCGATGCGTGCCAGTCGGTGCAACAGGCTATTGCGGCGCTGGAGTCGCTGCCACAGACCCGGCTGGAGGCAGCGTCATCGCTCTATCGCACGGCACCAGTCGATGCGACCGGACCGGATTTCATCAATGCCGTGGCGCGCCTGCGCACCACACTGAGCCCGCTGGCGCTGCTGCACGCCGTGCAGGGGCTGGAACAGCAGGCCGGTCGCGAGCGCTCGTACCGCAATGCGCCGCGCACGCTGGATCTGGATGTGCTGCTCTACAGCGGCGTCAGCCAGCAGACGGCGGAGCTGGAACTGCCGCATCCGCGCATGACGCAGCGTGCCTTTGTGCTGGTGCCATTGGCCGAGATTGATCCGGAGCTGGTGCCGGCAACGCTGCTGCAGGCCGTTGCCGATCAGGCGATCGAACGGTTGGTCTGATTCAGGGCGCTGGCTGCCTGTCAGTGGCGGCGGCTTCTGCCTCCAGCAGCTGATGCTGGTAGCGGCGCAAGGCTTGTCCGGCGGCCTGCAGATAAGCGGGCGAGCCGGGCAGCTGCCCCGGCGGCGTCATGTGCAGCACCCAGGCAAATTCTGCGCCAAACAGCAGGATCTGCGAGGAAAAATAGACCCAGATCATCAGCGCCACCAGCGCGCCGGCGGCACCGTAGACCGAGGTGGTGGAAGTGCTGCCGATATACAGGCCGATCAGGCTCTTGCCCACGGTAAACAGCACGGCAGCCAGCAGTGCGCCGGGCAGGATCTGGCGCCAGCCCAGCGGTCGCGAGGGCAGCCCAGCCAGCAGGATGCCGAAAAAGAAGGTCAGCACCGCCATCGACAGCAGTGGATTGAGCACACGCGCCAGCTCCAGCATGCCTGAAGTCTGTCCGGCCACCCAGCGGTCCAGCACCGAGAGGTAGGCCGATGCCGCCAGCGATACCAGCATCAGGAAGCCGATTGCCAGCAGGATGGACAGCGACAGCATGCGCGTGCGGATGGTGCGCCAGATGGTGTGCAGCAACTGGCCCTGCGGCTGCGGCTGCGGCCGGTGCAGCCAGATGCGATCCAGCGCCGTGCGCAGTTGTACCAGCACGCCGGTGGCGCCCACCAGCAGCACCGTCAGCGCGATGGCCGAGGCCAGCGTGCCTTCGCCGGGCCGGCTCACGGCCTGCAGCAGCGATTGCGCCAGCTCGCCAGCCTTGGGCCCGGCCATGGCGGAAATTTCGCCGATCAGCTGTTGCTGTGCGGCACCGCTGCCAATGAACAGGCCGACCAGCGCCACCAGGATCACCAGCAGCGGCGCCATACTGAACACGGCGTAATACGACAGCGCTGCGCCATATTGCGGGCAGCCGTCATCCAGCCATTCGCGTGCCGTGGTCTGCAGCAGGTGCCAGGCATAGCGCAGGGGATGGAGCAGGCGATCCGGCAGCGACATGGCAGGGCCTCAGTAGTGCGGGTCGGCGACCACTGGTTCGTGTGCTGGAGCGGGCGGTGGCGTGGCCTGGTTGCCGACGGCCACGCCGGCATCTGCCGCATCGCTGCCACTCACGGCATCAATGCCGGCACCGATGGCCTTGCCGGTGAGCTTGACGCCGGTGGAGACCACGGCACCCGTGACACTGATCGCCGCGCCGGCAACTGCGCCGGCGACGGCAGTGACGCCACAGCCCTGCAGCAGCAGGGGCAGGAGGAGCAAGGGCAACAGGCGTGGTGATCGGCGCATGGGGCTAGGTTGGGCAGGTGGATCAGGCGGTCTGGCGCGCCTGCTGCCAGACTTCGGCGGCAATGCTGAGCGAGCGCAGGCGCAACTCCGGATCATACAGGTCGCTGACCAGGATCAGTTCGTCGGCGCGCGTGGCTTCCAGCAACTGGTCGAAGCCCTCGCGCACGGTTGCCGGACCGCCGACGACCGAGCAGGCCAGGAACTGGCGGATGCCGTTGAGCTCCTGCGGGCCCAGCTGCTGCAGGAAGTTCTCCACTGGTGGCTGCAACAGGCCGCGCTGGCCAGTCAGGATGCTGAGCACGCGCTGGTAGCTGCTGCTGGCGAGGAATTGCGCTTCCTCGTCGGTCGGCGCGGCGACCACTGGTACGCCGATCATCACGTAAGGCTTGGGGTGGCGTTCCGACGGGCGGTAGTTGCGGCGATACAAGTCAATCGCCTGCAGCAGCATCTGCGGTGCAAAGTGCGAGGCAAAGGAGTAGGGCAGGCCGCGCTCGGCCGCCAGCTGCGCGCTGAACAGGCTGGAGCCCAGCAGCCAGATCGGTACCTGGGTGCCGCTGCCCGGGTTGGCAATCACCTTCTGGCCCGGTTCGGGCTCGCCCAGGTAGTGCATCAGCTCGGCCACTTCGCGCGGGAAGTCATCGGCAGATTCGCTGCGGTTGCGGCGCAGTGCGCGCATGGTGACAGGATCGGTGCCAGGCGCACGGCCCAGGCCCAGGTCGATGCGGTCCGGATACAGCGTGGCCAGCGTGCCGAAGGCTTCGGCCACCACCAGCGGTGCGTGGTTGGGCAGCATCACGCCGCCGGAACCGACACGGATGGTGCGGGTCTGGCCAGCCACATGGCCAATCAGCACGGCGGTGGACGAGCTGGCAATGCCGGCCATGTTGTGGTGCTCTGCCAGCCAGTAGCGGGTAAAGCCGAGCTGTTCCACATGCTGGGCGGTGCGTACGGCCTGGGCCAGGGCATCGGCCACGCTGGCGCCTTCACGGACGGGCACCAGATCGAGCATGGAGAGTCGGGTTTGCGCGAGCAGCGACATGAACAGTCCTTTCTTTTTGGTGGAAAACGGAGACTGGTTCATGGTCGCACGGCTTGCATGACCTTGCAAACCGGGCGGTAAAACGTTCAGGCCAGCCAGCGTCGCAGCAGCTGTGCGCTGCCCATGCCGAGCAGCGTCATCAGCAGCGAGCCGGCTACATGCAGGCCGATGGCACCGGTCGCCATCAGCAGCCGCCCCTGCAGCAGCAGGTGCGTGACTTCGGACGAAAAGGTGGAAAACGTGGTCAGGCCACCGATAAAGCCGGTGATTACCAGCAGCCGCCATGCGGGCGACAGCTCGGCATGGTGGGCAAAAAAGACCAGCGCGATACCGATCAGGTAGCCGCCCACCAGGTTGGCGACCAGGGTGCCGGGCGGAATCGCCGGAAACAGGGTGTTGAGCCAGAGTGCCAGCAGCCAGCGCAGGATGGCACCGGCGGCAGCGCCAATGGCGATCGCCAGCAGGGAAGGCAGCAGCGCCGGCATGATCAATGTCGTGGTTTACAGCGTCAGCGCGCAGCTGTCGCCGCTGGCCTCCCGCCAGACGCGCACCTGGCTCGGCTGGATGCCTTGCGCCTGCATGTGGCGCGCGATGTAGAGGCAGAGGTTTTCCAGCGTCGGCTGACCCAGGCCCTCGACTTCGTCGAGGAAGTGGTGGTCCAGCTGGCTGCGCAGCGTGGCAATCTGGGCGCGCAGCAGCGCCAGGTCCATCACCATGCCGGAATCGGCCGCAGGCAGGCCGGACAGGCTGACCGAGGCGTGGTAGGTGTGGCCGTGGATGCGCTTGCTGCCGGCCACTTCGGCGGCATCGTCCAGCTTGCGGCGCAGCGTGTGCGCGGCTTCAAAGAAAAAGGTCTGTGACAGTTCGAATTGCATGATGGGTTCTCAGCGGATCCCGGTAATCTTGTGGGTCTGCAGGCTCAGGCGCCAGCGCGGATCCTGCAGGCAGGCCGTGATACAGGTCTGCGTGTGCTGGCTGCGTTGTGCATCGTCCAGCGGCTGCAGCAGGTAGTGGGCGAAATCGGTGTTGTCGCGCACGGCGTCCAGCGTCATGCCAGCTTGCGGCCAGACCAGCTTGAGCTCGTTGCCGCTGCGCTGCACCCAGTGCTGCAGCGATTTCGGGCTGACGCAGATCCAGTCGATGCCGGCTGGTGCGGCGATGCTGCCGTTGGTTTCCACCGCCACCTCGAAGCCTTCGGCGTGCAAGGCATCGACCAGGGCATCATCGACCTGCAGCAGCGGTTCGCCGCCAGTCAGCACCACGTAGGGCTTGCCGGGCTGGCCGGCGGGCCACTGCGCCGCGATATGGCGCGCCAGTTCGGTGGCTTCGCGGAAGGTTCCGCCCAGCGGACCATCGGTGCCAACAAAGTCGGTATCGCAAAAGCTGCAGATCGACTGGGCCCGGTCCTGCTCGCGGCCGTTCCAGAAGTTGCAGCCGGCAAAGCGGCAGAACACGGCCGGCCGGCCGGCCTGCAGGCCTTCGCCTTGCAACGTGTAGAAGATTTCCTTGATCTGGTAGGCCATGACAATGCATAAGGGTGTGCGCAGGATTGCGCGTAACCCGGAATTATCGCCGCGCTGCAGCATGCCGGCAAATGCAGCGTGGCTGGCCTTCTACGGATCAGGCGTATAATCGCAACATTGTTGCAATAATGAGCTGGGCCGCTCCAACAGGCGGCTGCAGATACCGCATGTCCTCCCCGAATTCTTCCCCTCCGGAATCGACCTCCTGGCTGCTGCGAGGAGCCGGTTTCCGCCTGCTGGTCGCGCTGCTGCTGGTCGCGTTGATCTGGACCGTCCATTACCTGGTGCTGCAGGCATGAGCATCGTGCTGGACAACATCACCGTGAGCTATCGCAGCGTGCCGGCGGTGCACCATGCCTTTGCGCGCTTCGAGGCGGGCAGCTCCTGGGCCATCTTTGGTCCCAACGGCGCCGGCAAGAGCACGCTGCTCAAGGCCATCATGCGGCTGCTGCCTTGCGATACCGGCAGCGTGCAATGGCAGGGCCTGCAGCGGCGTGACCTGGCCTACCTGCCGCAACAGGCCGAAATTGACCGCAGCCTGCCGATGACGGTGGCCGAGTTGACGGCGCTTGGCCTGTGGCATGAGCTGGGGCCGTTTGGCGGCCTGGATCGTGCACAGCGGAAACGCGTGCAACAGGCGCTGGAACAGGTCGGCATGGCGGCGTTTGCGCAGCGCCAGATCGCGGCGCTGTCACGCGGGCAATTCCAGCGCGTGCTGTTTGCGCGCATGCTGGTGCAGGACGCCCGCTTCCTGCTGCTCGATGAACCCTTCAACGCCATGGATGCCTATACTACGCAATCGCTGCTGATGCTGTTGCAACAGTGCCAGCAGCAGGGCAAGGGCATCATCGCCGTGGTGCACGATGCGGCGCAGGCACGCCACTGGTTTGACCATGCGCTGCTGCTGGCACGCGAGGTCATGGCCAGCGGCCCGGCGCAAGAGGTACTGTCCGACGCCAATCTGCAGCGCGCCAGCGGTTTTCGCCAGGACGATGCCGCTGACGACGAATGGTGCCGCGTGCAGCCGGAGCAGATCGGCCATGAACACGATCACGTCCATGCGCACGGAGGCCAGCCATGAGCGAGACCCTGCTCTACGGCCTGCTGCTGGAGCCGTTCGTCCAGTTTGCCTTCATGCGTCGCGCGCTCGCCAGCGTGTTCTTCCTGTCACTCAGCGCGGCGCCGATGGGCGTGTTGCTGCTGATGCGCCGCATGAGCCTGATGGGCGATGCGATTGCGCACGCCGTGCTGCCAGGCGTGGCAGCCGGTTTCCTGCTGGCCGGCTTCAACGTGATGGCGATGGGGCTGGGCGGCCTGCTGGCCGGGCTGCTGGTGGCGCTGGGCGTCGGCCTGGTCAGCCACTACACCACACTGCGCGAAGATGCCAACTTTGCTGCCTTCTACCTGAGCTGCCTGGCGATTGGCGTGCTGATGGTCAGTGTCAGCGGCAGCCAGGTGGACCTGCTGCATCTGCTGTTCGGCTCGGTGCTGGCGGTGGATGCGGTGGCGCTGACGCTGGTGGCCAGTGTCTCCAGCATCACGCTGATCGTGCTGGCGCTGATCTACCGGCCGCTGGTGGTGCAGATCATCGATCCGGTGTTCCTGCAATCGGTCGGCAGCCGTGGTGCGGTCTGGCATGTGCTGTTCCTGATGCTGGTGGTGCTGAATCTGGTCGCCGGC
>JAAYCV010000143.1 GCA_012729605.1 Ramlibacter sp.
GGCATCTCGATGCGCGCCACGCTGCTGGTGCCGTGGGCCGGATCGGCCATCACCAGATAGGGCACTTGCTGCTTCAGCGGCAGCAACAGCACATAACCACCGGCCAGCAGCAGCGTCAGCAGACTGGAGGCAGCAGCCACGCGCCAGGCCTTGCGCTCGCTCAGGCGGCTGCGTTCGATCAGGCCGGTTTCGAAATCGCGCGCCGCCACCAGCAAGGGGTGTGCAGGATCGACAGGGCGCTTCAGCATGTGGCCTCCCTGCATTCGGCGGCCCCATCCTGCCACGCCAGCAACTGGCGTCCCTGCAGTTCCAGCATCACCTGTTCGCGTGCATACAGCGTCTGCAAGGCCAGCAGTGCCTGTGGCAGCGACAGGTGGCGGAAGCCGGTCAGCGTTGCCGGCAGCGGGTAGTCCTGGTTCAGGCGGTCATCGAGTTGCAGGCCGTCTTGCGTACTCCAGCGCTGCAGCAAGGAGCGCAGGCTGGCATCGCGCGCGCTGATGACATAGGTGGGCGTGGTGGCAGCCGCCGACGGATAGCGGTTGACCGGCTGCCACGACCCGCCAAAGTTGGGCGCGCCATCGCTGGCACAAGCGCTCAGCAGGACCAGGCCAAGAGAGAGTAGTGTTTTTGCTTCAGGGCGCATCAAATTTTCGCTCCAACGTGTAATAAGGTGCTATATTACATCGTAAGTATTCGTTTAAACGAAATTTGTACAAATATTTGATGCGATTCCCTCCATGATGCCCGATTGCCCCAACCTGGCCGTTCCCGCCGCCGTGCTGCAGCACGTGGTCCGGGTCGAATCCGGCTTTCATCCCTATGCCATCGGCGTGGTTGGTGGCCGCCTCGCGCGCCAGCCACGCAATCTGCCCGAAGCCGTGGCAACGGCCAATATGCTGGAGCAGCAGGGCTACAACTTCTCGCTCGGGCTGGCCCAGGTCAACCGTTACAACCTCAGGCGCCAGGGCCTGAACAGCTACGAGCAGGCGTTTGGCAGTTGCGACAACCTGCGCGCCGGCAGCCGCATCCTGCAGGAGTGCTACCAGCGCGCCGGCGACTGGGGCAAGGCCTTCAGCTGCTATTACTCCGGCAACTTCACCACCGGCTTCCGCCATGGCTACGTGCAGAAGGTGATGGCGCACATGCAGCCAGCGGCCACAGGGCAGGCGATGCCGATTCCGGTAGTCGGCAGGCGCCAGCCGGCCAGCAGTGGCAAGCGCGCCACATCCCCAGCGCAGCGGAGCGAATCGCCGCCTGCCTCTCTTTCCAGCATTCCCGCCGCCGTTGCTCTGCCGGCTCTTCCCGGCGATACCCGTTTCGTTTTCTAACCACCCCAGGAGACTTCCATGTCCACATCCTTCGCCCCTGCCCATCGTCCCTCTTTGCTGCGCCGCTTGCAGCCGCTCGGCATGCTGTTGCTGGTCAGCCTGTGCCTGACCCATGCGCCAGACCTGCTCGCCGCCGATCTGGTCAATGGCGGCAAGGTCGGCAGCTTCCTGATCAAGATCCGCGATGCCCTGGTACCGATCTCGATCACCGTCGTCACCATCGCCTTCGTCTTTGCCGGCTACCAGATCGCCTTCAACCACAAGCGCATCAGCGATGTCTCGCCGGTGCTGGTCGGTGCCGTTGTCATTGGTGCGGCCGCGCAGCTGGCCGGCTGGTTCATCGGCTGATCGCGGAGACTGCCATGCGCAAGGACACCGTGTTCCGCGGCTGCACCCGCCCGGCCATGTTGCTGGGTGTGCCAATCTTGCCGCTGTTTGTCGGTGCTGGCAGCTGCCTGCTGCTGGCGGCCTGGTTCAACCTGTTCTGGCTGCTGGCCCTGCCGCCGGTGGTGTTCAGCCTGCAGCTGATGGTACGCCACGACGACATGGTGTTCCGCCTGCTCGGCATCCGCTGGCTGTTCCGGCTGCGCGTACGCCAGCGTGCCTTGCATGGCGGCATGTGGGTATTCAGCCCGCTCGAACCACGCCAGCCGGAGTAAGGCCATGCGCCCTGAAGCACTCCCGCCCATCAGCGCCCATATCCCGCTGTCCAGCCATGTCGCGCCCGAAGTGGTCAAGACCACCGCTGGCGACTACCTGATGTGCTGGCAGCTCGACGGCCTGCCATTCGCCGGTCGCGAAGACAGCGAGCTGGAAAGCCGGCACCAGACCTTCAACCGCCTGCTGCAAAGCCTGCGCGCCCCGGAATACGCCAACGTCGCGTTCTGGGTGCACGATGTGCGCCGCCGCATGCAGCTGGACTTGCAGCCGTCTTTCGACGATACCTTCAACCAGCAGCTGTCCGACCAGTATTTCGCAGCCCTGTCCGGGCGCAAGCTGATGCAGAACACGCTCTACTTCAGCATGCTGTACCGCCCCGCGCCCGAAGGCCGGCGCCTGCTGCAGCCCGCCACCGATCTGGCTTCGCTGCGCGCAGAGCAGGAGCAGGCCCTGACACGCATCGAGGAACTGGCCGGCCATGTCGAAGCCGTGCTGCACGATTACGCTCCCAGCCGGCTCGGCCTGCAGCAGGATGCGCATGGCACGCTGTTCTCCGACATCAGCCGCTTCCATGCCTGGCTGATCAACCGGCTGGACGAGCCAATGCCGCTGCAAAACGGACCGATCCACGCCAGCCTGCCGGTATCGCGCCACATCTTCAGTCCGTCTGGTGGCGATTTCATCGTGCGCACGCCCGATGGCGTGAATCACTACGGCGCCATGCTGCAGCTCAAGGACTATCCGGAGCAGACCTGGCCCGGCATGCTCAACGGCC
Source organism: Ramlibacter sp. (assembly GCA_012729605.1). GTDB lineage: Bacteria > Pseudomonadota > Gammaproteobacteria > Burkholderiales > Burkholderiaceae_C > Brachymonas > Brachymonas wangyanguii. Next base: position 2,764 of record JAAYCV010000143.1, read on the forward strand.
TCAAGTACCTGGATATGGAATACGTGCTCACGCATTCCTTCACGCCGCATGCGCGCCAGCAGGGCCTGAAGGTGCTGGAGCGCACCAAGGGCATGATGATCACCGCTGGCGACCGCGGCGTCAGCCAGATCGAGGAGCTAGACCAGGCCATGGACGGTCTCGCCAGTGGCCATTTCGTGCTCGGCGAATACCATTTCAGCTTGGCGCTCTATGCCGACAGCCAGGAACAGCTGCAGCGCCATATCGCCCAGGCGCGAGCCGAGCTGTCGCAGGCCGGTTTTGTCTCGGTCAAGGAGGATCTGGCTGTCGCCGGCGCCTTCTACGCCCAGTTGCCGGGCAACTGGCGTTACCGGCCGCGGCTGGCGCAGCTGTCCTCGCTCAATTTCCTCGGCCTGAGCCCGCTGCACAACTTCGCCTCCGGCAAGCGCAGCCACAACCCCTGGGGCGAATGTGTCACCGTGCTGCAGACGGCCAATGGCCAACCCTATTACTTCAACTTCCACGCCACCCATCCCGGCGAAAACAGCATCGGCGAAAAAGCGCTCGCCAACACGCTGGTCATCGGCAAGTCCGGCACCGGCAAGACTGCGCTGATCAACTTCCTGCTGTCGCAGGTACAGAAATACCAGCCCAGGCCAACCATCTTCTTCTTCGACAAGGATCGCGGCGCCGAGCTGTTCGTGCGTGCCTGTGGTGGCCGCTACCTGCGCCTGGCGCAAGGCGAACCGACCGGCTTCAATCCGCTGCAATGCGAAGCCACCCCGGTCAACCAGCAATTCCTGGTCGACTGGGTCAAGCTGCTCGCCAACAAGCCGTCCTGCAGCGCCAGCGAAGACGAGGATATCCAGCGCGCCGTGCAGGCCATGCTGGACACGCCGATGCCACTGCGTACCCTCGGCAACCTGCAGAAAAGCCTGACGAATCTCGGCGACGACAGCATCTACGCCCGCCTGCGCACCTGGACCCGCGCCGGTGCGCTCGGCTGGGTCTTCGACAACCCGCAGGACCGCATCGATCTGGCCGATGCCAGCATCATCGGCTTCGACTACACCGAGATCCTCGACCAGCCGCAGGTCCGCACGCCGGTCGTGCATTACCTGCTGCACCGGCTAGAAGCCCTGATCGACGGCCGCCCGCTGCTCTACGTCATGGACGAGTTCTGGAAAATCCTCGACGGCGAAGGTGGCCTGAAGGAATTCGCACGCAACAAGCAGAAAACCATCCGCAAGCAGAACGGCCTCGGCATCTTCGCCACCCAGTCGCCCGAAGACGCATTGCGCAGCGATATCGCCGCCGCGCTGATCGAACAGACCGCCACGCTGATCCTGCTGCCGAATCCGCAGGCCGACCGGCGGGATTACATTGACGGCCTCAAGCTCACCGAAGCCGAATTCCAGCTGCTGACCCAGCTCGACGAACGCAGCCGCTGCTTTCTGGTCAAGCAAGGCCATGCCAGCGCCCTGTGCCGACTCGATCTGCAGGGGCTGGACGATGCCCTCGCCGTGCTCTCGGCCAACACGCACAACATCCAGCTGCTGCAGCAGGTTCTGACCGAGCTTGACCCTGATGCAGCCGATGGCCTGCAATCGCCGCCACCCGAGCAGTGGCTGCCGCGCTTCCACGCGGCCCGCCGCCATCCTTCCTGATACCCAGCGAGTCCGACCATGTCCAAGTCTTCGGCCGATGCCTTCATCACCCGACTCTATCCCGCCGCCGTCCAGGCCTCGCAGGAAACCGGCCTGTCCTGGGAGCTGATGCTGGCCCAGGCTGCGCTCGAAACCCGCTGGGGCCGTCAGGCCTCACTGGCCGATACGCACAACCTGTTCAACATCAAGGCCGATCGCCACTGGCAAGGCCCGGAAAAGCAGGTCCACGTCTGGGAAGTGGAGGGCGGCCGCACGCGCTGGCAGCACGACGGCTTCCGCGTCTACCCGGATGAGGCCGCGTCGCTGCAGGATCGCAACCGCTTTCTGCAGACCCAGCCGCGCTACGCCCGCGCCGGCCTGTTCAAGGCTGACACCCTGGGTGACTACGAGCACGAAGCCCAGGCGCTGCAGCGTGCCGGTTACGCCACCGACCCGCACTACGCCAGCAAGCTGATCCGCATCGTCGAAGGTCCGACCATGCAGCGTGCCCTCACGCATGCCCAGCAGGTCCATGGCCAGTTGCACCTCGATCCCGCCTCGCCGCAGACCGATCAGCCGCTGCAGCCCGCCGAATCCTGGCGCGCCGCTGCCGGCCAGGCTGTGCTCGCTGCCGCACAGCAGCGCTTTGCACCCGGCACCCACGAATACGGCCGCGCCGATGGCAGCTGGCAGCAGGGCCGTCCCAACCGCAGCCCGGACCAGCGCACCGACCCCAGCCGTGATGGCCGCGACCTCGACGGCGATGGCCGCCGCGGCATCGACTGTTCCATGCTGGTATATCAATCGCTCAAGGATGCCGGCTTCCAGTGGCCCGGCGCCCATCTCACTACCGCCATGCTGTTCAAGGGTACGCAGACCACGGCGCTCGCGCGCAGCCACTTTGACACCATCACGCCCGAACAGGCGCGTGAGCAGCAACTGCAGCCCGGCGACATCGTCATGTTCAAGAGCCGCCATGGTGCCGGCCAGCACGTCGGCATCTTCCAAGAGTACGACGCACAAGGCCAGATGCGCTTCTTTGGCTCTCAGGTCAGCACCGGCCCGGCTACCGTCACCATCAAGTCCGGCGGCTACTGGGACGGCGCGCAGCAGGAATTTCTCGGCGCCTTGCGCCCACGCAGCGAGCATTTCGTTCGTACCGAATCTCCCGCACAGACCGCTATGGCGACGACATCCCCGGCAGTCGACAAGCCGGCGCAGCACGGCAGTCCCTGGCTCAACACCCTGTGCCAGCAGCTGCATATGGGTTGTCCAGACATTCCGCAACAGCAACAAGGCCCGATCGCCCAGTATCTGGCCCAGCGCTTGCAGGCTCTGCAACTCGCCCCGGAACAGCTGGGGCATCTGGTGCAGGAGCAGCACCAGGGCCGGCAGTGGCTGCACGCCATCGGCCAGCAGGGTCAGGCTCTGCTCAGTGCTGATCTCGACAAGGCGCGCCAGGGCCTGAAGCAGGACCAGCAGCGGCACGACAGTCCGCAGCACAGCCTGTCACAGCGCCCTGGTCTGTAATGCCGACCTGTTCTCCTTCCGTATCTGGATCCGATTCACCATGCGAATTTCAGCCACTCTCCCGAAACTGCTGCGTCACCTGCTGCTGCTCATCGGCCTCATCGGAGCCAGTCTCTCTGTCCAGGCACAGATCCCGGTCACCGATGCCGCCAATCTGGCCTTCCAGAAAGCCATGCAACAGGCGATGCAGGCCCTGATGCAGAACACCGTCGCCGAATCCGCCATCAAGGAACACTTGGGGAACACCATCCTGCGTGACCAGATCGGCCAGAAACTGCTGTCGCCCATGCTGGAACAACTCAGTATCAAGACCGGCATCGATTTCACCCGTGTCACGCAAGGCATGACCTCCAAAATCACCCAGAACCAGCAGGACTGGAATTCCCGGAAATTCGGCATGCTGCAAACCACCACCAGGCAGACGCTGGAAAAGACGCCGGCGCCATTGACCACCATGCAGCGCTATTACGGACTGGACACCACGCCCAATTGCCCGGATCGCCCGGGTCCGATTCGGGAATACTGCCTGGCCAGTCGCCAGATCCTCGCCGCCCAGTTGCAGGAAATCGAACATCTTGGGCAAACACTCGAAGCGCGCAATCTGGCCTTGCAGGACATGATGGCCGATAACCAGTACGGCACCCTGGCCGAACTCCAGCAAAAACAATACACGCTGCAAACCTTGCAAGCCCTGATCGCCAATGACCAGATGCGCTTGCAAACCGCCATGGCGGCGTATCAGGGCATGCGCACCCTGTATCAGGAAAAATACCAGGAAGCCCTGCAGCAACGCGTTACTGGCAAGCCCAGCCTGCTGGGAGGCATTTCCCAGGTCGCTGTCGCCAAGTTGGGGATGCAAGCCGGCAAACTCGCTGCGCGTGAACTGGTCGGCAGCAAGAACCTGTTCCGGCCATAAACCTAGCGGGAATCATTGCCATGCTTGACGCCTTTATCTCTGCCCAGCTGTTTGCCAGCATTCGCAGCTATATCGTCGACCTGATCCACCAGTTCGGTTATGCCGGCATGGCCCGTGCCTATGGCTTTGCCGTAGCCGTCGGTACCGTCATGCTCACCATCTGGTTCATGTGGCAGGGCTACCGGCTCGCCACCGGCCAGAGCCGCGACAGCATGCAGGCCTTCCTCATGCGCGCCATCAGCGTCATCACCATCCTCTCGCTGGCGCAAGGCATGACCCTGTTCGGTCAGGAACTCTCTACCCTGATCATCGATGACCTGCGCAACAGCATCGCCAGCGTCATCACCGGCGATAACTATCGCGACCCCGCCGACATGATAGGCAAGGTCATCACCCAGATGTTGATCCTGCAGACTGCGCTCGATGTCTACCAGGCCAATGGCGGAGCGGCGGCCAGCAACATCAGCATGGCCAACTTCCTCAACTTCTGCACCGGCCTCAGCCAGAGCCTGCCGGCCCTGATTGCAGGTGGCTTGATGCTGCTCAACGAAATCGCACTCCACCTCTGTCTCGTCGTCGCGCCATTGTGCATACTGGCGTATGTCTACGAGCCCACGCGCTTCATCTTCGTCAACTGGCTCAAGTTCACCACCGCCACCCTGTTCAGCATGGTCATCATCAGCGTCGTCACCGTCATCGCCCTGCGCGCCATCATCGTGCTCATAGCTGCCCTGATCGCCATGGACCTCGGCAACAGCGCCGCCAGTGCCCTGGGAGTCAATACCAGCCTGCAGCTGCGCGATATAGCGACGCTCTCGGGTGGGGTGGGGATGATGTTGACGATGTTGCTCTTAACTGCTCCGAGCTTGGTCTACAACTTGTTCAGTGGTGGGGTTGGTATGCCTACATATGGATATAATGCATTTGGAGGAGTCAATTTCAGCAGATCTGATCGAGTTGGCTCTGGCAAAGGTGTCGCGGGTATCTATGATGTAGCTGAGCAAAAACTACCAATGGTCGGACAACGCGAAACAGCGCTGAAAAGAAAGATTTGATATGGTGAAATATCTATGCATCCTCCTATTTCTTTTGAATGGAATAGGAGTGGCTAATGCGCAAGCATATTTCAGAGAGGATATTGCTATAGATCTGCAGGCTAACCAAGAGGCGATAGTGAGGAACAGGTTAGCAATTGAGGAGTACGTTGAGGCTAGAACTGCTGCAAGCAACCAGGCGCGAGCAAGGTGGATAGACGCCAAATTGCGAAAAACCAAGTTTTATGCTGCAATTTACTTGAAGTCAACAGACCTAAATGGTCTCTATTGGGCTGCAGGCTATAAAGATCAAACCGTTGCAATGGCAAGTGCTGCAACAGCGTGTGGTGATAACTGCAAATTGATTGCTACGTTCAGCAATACTTGCGTAATGTTGGCGGAGCCTAGCGACAACACTGACATAGCAAAGGTTGTTGCGGCCCAGGATCCGGAGCCGGGAAGAGCGATCGAAAAAGCGGGGAAAGCGTGTAAAGGTACATATGGAGGCGATTGCGTGTCGTATGCGCGCCCGCAAGAAGCGACACACTCTGCGTA